>JAUWNQ010000050.1 GCA_030612565.1 Candidatus Bipolaricaulota bacterium
GCATCCCATAATGGCAAATCCTAGCAAGCGTTTCATATGCTGAACCTCCTTACTACCCAGTTTAGACGGAAGATATAAACATAACAAGCGACACAGTGCTCCGCCAAAGGCCAGCATCGTCCATCAGTCTGCGAACAGACAGACAAACTCCGGCGTTCGTAAACGAGTAGCGAGGGAATCCACGCCGGAGATAAGTGATTGAATGGTTAAGGGAGAACATGAAAACACCCATGGTCGATGCTGCGGGCTGGTGGGTGGTAGAGGACTCGAACCTCTGGCCTCATGCACGTCAAGCATGCGCTCTCCCAGCTGAGCTAACCACCCATGTATGCCTACGAGAGGCGGCGAGCGGATTCGAACCGCTGAATCAGGGATTTGCAGTCCCTTGCCTTTCCACTTGGCTACGCCGCCGAGCAGGAAAGATTATAGAGGCTCACGTAGGTTCCGTCAACGAGACGGCCAAAGATTCCGCGGAGATCTTAGGAGTGGCTCCTCGCCGTTTCACTCAGCATTGAGCTTTCATCTTTGCGATAAGGAAGCCAGGAATCCAGGAGAAATTCAGTAACGCAGAATTCAAGGCCCGCAGGGCTCGCAGGATCAATATTGTGAACTCTCCTGGATTCCTGGCTTCCCAATAGGTTTGAAGACCCCTAGGTTCACGGTAAGTCGAAGGTTCTGATTTACCTTCACAGGAGCCTTCTTCATCTGGTTGTCCACACCGGACAAGAAGAACACCAAAGTAGTCAGTGCCACAAGGAGAGGAGGTACGTGAAATCGATCCCGTCGTCGTCGATCTGCGCTTTGGCTCCAAGCTCTCTCTCGCAGCGAGCAGCGAGCTCCTCGGGGACCGTGGTAAACTTGAGGCCCTCCTTGCGCCCTGGGGCGAGGTGAGAGAGGACGATTCCCGCGCGGCAGGCAGAGAAGGTCCTTTCGATGATCTCCATCATCGTCGCTACCGGGTCCTTCCCGATCGGGTAACCAAGGACGCTCAGGATGTAACCGGTGTCAAAGTTCCCCGGTATAAAGGGATCGATCAGGATATCCCGCACCTCAAAGGAGGCGCACTCCTTCTCCGCGAAGCGACGGTCCACCTCCGTTACCATATGTTCGCTGACATCGATCCCGTGATAGCTGTCATAGGAGAAGTTGTGCTCATCGAGGTAGTGGATGAGGTGACCGAGGCCGCAGCCGAGGTCGAGGACCTTCCCGGATGGCGGCAGGAGAGAGGTCGCCCGCGCAAACAGGCGACGCTGCGCCTCTGCCCCCGAGTACTCGAGGGCCATCATATCCTCCCCGGAGAAGATGGTATAGCGCGCGTCGTAGAACGCCCCGCAAGAGGCAGGAGCGGGAAACCCCGCCGGGGTGTAGCGGAACATCCGGCGCTTCAACCTCTTAGGAAGCAGACGGAACGGATTCATATTTCTACAACCCCTGTGCATCGCGAATTACTCGATTTAGCCATTGAATGATCGGGAGATTGGGAAGGTAAATCACTCAATCTCTCACTCATTCAATCACTCAATGTAATTCCTCTGGCTCGCCCTTCACCTTTGTCTTCTTCGCCCGTTCGAGGACCTCGTCGATCGCGCCGACCATGTAGAAGGCCTGTTCCGGTATGTCGTCCAACTCACCATCGACGATCATGGCAAACCCTTTGATCGTCTCCTCCAGCTTGACGTACACCCCAGGCCGATTGGTGAAGTGCTCGGCGACGTGGAACGGCTGGCTCATGAACCGCTGCACCTTACGCGCACGGTGCACGGTCAGCTTGTCCTCCTCGGAGAGCTCGTCCATTCCCATGATGGCGATGATGTCACGCAGGTCCTCGTAGCGCTGCAGCATCTGCAGGGTCTGCTGTGCGACGCGGTAGTGCTCGTGCGAGACGATGCGCGGATCGAGCATGGTGGAGTTCGACTGCAACGGATCGATCGCGGGGTAGATCCCCTTCTCCACGATCTTGCGGTCGAGGGTGATCGCCGCATCGAGGTGGGAGAAGACCGTCGCCGGCGCGGGGTCGGTAAGGTCGTCCGCCGGGACGTAGCTCGCCTGCACCGAGGTGATCGATCCTCTCTTCGTCGAGGTGATACGCTCTTGCAGCTCTCCCATCTCCGTAGCGAGGGTCGGCTGGTACCCGACCTCGGAGGGCATACGGCCGAGGAGGGCCGATACCTCGCTCCCGGCCTGCGCAAAGCGGAAGATGTTGTCGATGAACAGCAGCACATCTTTCCCTTCCTCATCACGGAAGTACTCGGCTAGTGTCACACCGGTGAGGGCGACGCGGAAGCGGGCCCCGGGCGGCTCGTTCATCTGGCCGTAGACAAGGGCGGGGTTCTTCAGGACCCCGGTCCGCTTCATCTCCAGGTAGAGCTCGTTCCCCTCACGTGTCCGCTCCCCTACCCCGGCAAAGACCGAGTACCCTGCGTGCTCGTAGGCGATCGAGCGGATCAGTTCCATGATAAGGATCGTCTTTCCCACCCCGGCCCCTCCGAAGAGGCCGATCTTCCCGCCCTTGGGGAAGGGGACAATGAGGTCGATCACCTTGATCCCCGTCTCAGAGATCTCGCTCTCGGTCTCTTGATCGAGGAGCGAGGGCGCGCTGCGGTGGATCGAATAGTGATGCTTCGTCTTAAGGGGCGGGAGTTCGTCGATCGGTTCGCCGGTCAGGTTGAGCATCCTCCCCAGGGTCTCCGGCCCTACCGGGACAGTGATCGGTTCGCCGGTGTTCAGCACCTGCGTCCCCCGAGAGAGCCCGTCGGTCGAGTCCATCGCGATCGCCCGTACCACATTATCACCAAGGTGCTGAGCCACCTCGAGGATAAGATCTTTCTCCCCCTCCCGTTCGATGCGCAACGCATCGTTCACCTTCGGCATGCACCCCTTCTCGAAACGGGCGTCGATGACCGGGCCCTTGATCTCCGTAATCTTGCCCATCGCTTTCTGTTCCGCCATCTCTCTAGCTCCTTAGCCTGTGTAAATTGCTCAATGATTCAATCACTCAATCTCCCGATCCCTCAATCGTTCAATCTCTCAATGCCTCTGCCCCGCCCATAATATCGGAGATCTCCCGCGTGATCGATTGTTGTCGCGCCTTGTTGTAGGAACGGGTGAGGGTCTTCAACAGGTCATCCGCGTTATCGGTCGCGTTCCTCATCGCCTGGCGCCGGATCGCATCCTCGCTCGTCTTCGTGTGAAGGAGCGCGGAGAAGATCTTCCCTTGCAAATAGAGAGGGAGGACAACGTCGAGCATACGAGCCGGATCGGGCTCGATGAGCGCCTCACCCCCCTTCGCCTCGACCCTGATCGGGAGGAACTCTTCCACCACAAGCCTCTGGTTAAGATCGGAGATGAACCTCATGTAGACGAGGACCACCCGCCCAAGTGACCCCTCAAGGTAGAGCGAGATCAGGTCAGCGGCGATCCGCGCGGCGCCCCTCGGGGTCGGATCCTCATAGAAATGCGTGTAGGTCTTTAAGATCTCCACCGGGCGACGGGCGAAATAGGCGCGTGCCTTCTCTCCTCCTGCGAGGATCTTCGCGGCGTGGTCGTGCCCAAGAAGGAGTTCCTCACCCTTTCGGTTGATCTCTCCCTTGAACCGACCGCACAGGCCGCGATCGGAGTTGAGGACGAGTATCCCGATATCGGAGGAGCTATTGTCAACAGTCAAGGGATGCGGCACGGCCGCGCGCGCCCCGGTCGCGACCGACTCGCCCGTGCCGATCGGCTGGGCAAGGATCTCCGCCACCAACACGTCAAACCCCTCCACGTACGGGCGCACCGCTGCCACTCGACGCTTCATCCTCGTCACCTTGGTCATGGCGATCGCGTTCATCGCCTTGGTGATCTGGCGGATGTTCTCGATGTTCCCGATGCGCGCCTTAATCACACGGACGTTCTCAGCCACTTACCCTCCGAAACGTTCCTTAAACTCAGCAATTGCCTTTTCTAATGCACCTTTGTTCTCATCGGTGAACGCCTGCTCCTCGCGCAGGGCATCGAAGATCTCCTCGTGTTCCGCGTGCAGGAAGCGGAGCCACCCCTCTTCAAACCGGCGCACCGCCCCGATCTCAACATCAGCCAGGTGGTTCTCCACCGCCACGTATAGACAGACGACCTGCTCCTCAACCGGCATCGGACGGTACTGGTCCTGCTTCAGGGTCTCCATCAGCCTATCCCCACGCGCGAGCTGCGCCTTCGATTCCTCGTCCAGGTCGGCGGAGAACTCGGCGAACGCCTCGAGCTCGCGGTACTGGGATAGCTCCAGCCGCAGCTCACCGGCGATCTGCGACATCGCCTTGATCTGCGCCGCTCCTCCCACGCGTGAGACCGACTTTCCCACGTTGATCGCCGGGCGGAATCCCTGGTTAAACAGATCCCCTTCGAGGTAGATCTGCCCGTCGGTGATGGAGATTACATTCGTCGGGATGTAGGCGGTGATATCGCCTGCCTTGGTCTCGATGATCGGGAACGCGGTCAACGATCCTCCACCGTGAGCGTTCGAGAGCCGCACCGCACGCTCCAACAAGCGCGAGTGCGTGTAGAAGATGTCACCGGGGTAGGCCTCGCGTCCCGGGGGGCGGCGCAACAGCAACGCCATCTCGCGGTAGGCGACCGCGTGCTTGGAGAGGTCATCGTAGATGATAAACGCATCCTTCCCGCTGTAGGTGAAGTACTCCGCCATGGCGCACCCGGCGTAAGGGGCGAGGTACTGCATCGGCGCGGGGGAGTTCGCGTCGGCGATTACAACAACCTTGTAGTCCATCGCCCCGTGCCGTTCGAGGGTATCTATCACCCGGGCGACCGTCGATGTCTTCTGGCCGATGGCGACGTAGACGCAGATGACCCCCTTCCCCTTCTGGTTGATGATCGTGTCGAGAGCGATCGCCGTCTTCCCGGTGCGGCGGTCGCCAATGATCAGCTCGCGCTGCCCGCGTCCGATCGGCGTCAGCGCGTCGACCGACTTGAGCCCCGGCGGGAGAGGGGTATTGACCGGCGGCCGCGCAACCACGCCCGGAGCCTTGATCTCCGCCTTCCGGTGTTCGGTCGCGGCGATCTCCCCCTTGCCGTCCACCGGACGCCCGAGCGGATCGACAACCCGCCCGAGGAGCGCCTCGCCGACCGCGGTCTCCAGGACACGCCCGGTGCGTCGAACCTCGTCCCCTTCTTGTACGTACTCGCTCTCCCCGAACAGGGCCACCCCGAC
>JAUWNQ010000056.1 GCA_030612565.1 Candidatus Bipolaricaulota bacterium
CTTCCCGACATGGACGGGCTCGATCTCGCCAAAGAGATCCGGCGTAAGTCACAGGTTCCTTTTATCATGCTCACCGCCCGGAGCCAGGAGATCGATCGCATTGTCGGGCTCGAAATAGGGGCCGATGATTACATCACCAAGCCATTCAGTCCGCGCGAGCTCATCCTGCGAGTTCAAGCGGTCCTCCGCCGATTGGAGGGCGCGGCTGGTATGGAAGGATCGTTGAAGGTGGGAGCATTGACGATCGATCTGGCGAGCCGTGAAGTATGGCTTGGCGAGAAGCGGCTCGATCTTACCCCGACCGAGTTTGACCTCCTCCTCTTCCTTGCTCGCCAGCCAAATCGGGTCTTTACCCGCATGCAGCTACTGGAAGAGGTACAAGGGTATACTACAGCGGCCCTGATCCGAAACATCGACAACCACGTGATGAACCTGCGCCGCAAGATCGAGGAAGATCCAGCGCACCCGCGTTTGCTCAAGACCGTGTACGGAGTCGGCTACAAACTAACCGCGGGAAAGGAATGATGCACCTCAAGGGCTTGGCGTTGCGGTACAAGCTCTTCCTCGGGCTAGCGATTGTCGGAGGGATATCGCTTGTAGCGGTCTATCTTCTCGCTACCCACTTCATCCTTGAGGATGTTAAGACATTCCTCGTTTCGGAGAACGCCAGTCTAGTAGGGGATCTGAGGGCGCAGCTAGTAAGCTTCTATGTCCGTAGCGGTGAGTGGGACGGTGTTGAGGAAGTCTTCGATGCATGTATCAACCCCGGTTGGCACAAGGGGGGGAGCTACGGCGTGCGTGGGGGTGCGACAGGGCGCTTCCAGTGGGGGGATCATGTGCTGTTGACCGACCCTAGCGGGGCTATCCTCTATGCCAGCTCCGAAGATCTCGCGCGAGAGATACTCTCTGTCAGTACGCTCTCCAAGGGTCTCCCCATCCTTGTTGAAGGGAAGGAGGTGGGGCGTCTGTTTACCGGTGCAATGCTCGATCGGTTCAGTGGGCTTGAGGAGGATCTCCTGACTTCCGTTCGGCGTTCTGTTGCTGTAACCGCGTTCATCAGCCTGTTAGTGGCGACGGCGGTCGGTCTTCTCCTCCTCCGCTTGATCACCGCTCCATTCGGGCGGCTGATCAGGGCCACCCAGACGATCTCAGGGGGAGATCTTACACACCCTATCGCCATCGAAACTCGGGATGAGATCGGGGAACTCTCGCAGGTGTTGGATGATCTTAGGGTGAACCTTGCACGCTCGGAGGAGGTGCGGCGGCACATGCTCGCCGACATCGCCCACGAATTGCGTAACCCGTTGGCCATCCTGCGAGCCAAGGTAGAGGCGATGCTCGATGGAGTTCAGCCGACGAGCGAGGAGAACCTTGGATCCCTCAATGAGAGGCTTCAGCACCTGTCTCATCTCGTCGATGAACTGCAGGATATCGCTTTGGCCGAGGCAGGTGAACTCCCCCTTAATCTCGCCCCCCTCGATCTGGCGGGGCTTCTGCACGATGTGGAGGGTGACGCGCAGGCCCTCTTTGCGGGAGATGAAAAGGAGTTCCAGCTGGAGATACCACCACACATTCCTCTGGTGCGTGCCGATCGACGGCGTTTGCTCCAGATCCTGTGGAACCTCCTCTCGAACGCCATCCGTCACACAACAGCCGGAGACGTTGTTACAGTACGTGTCGAAACGCACCCCGAGGAGGTATTGATCCACGTGATCGACATCGGGGAGGGGATGGATGAGGAGACGCTTGCCCACCTCTTCGATCGCTTCTATCGAGGCACGGGTAATCGTGCTTCTGGGGGACTAGGCCTTGGCCTGGCGATCACGAAAGAGCTGGTGCGAGCCCACGGCGGGAGGATCTGGGTTGAGAGTCATCCGGGCGTAGGAACACGATTATCCTTCACCCTACCGCTCTAGAGATAACGGGATCTCTGTAAGCTGATAGCTTCCCGATAAGTTCTCCACTCCATATTCATACGGGGGTGCTATCATCCCCGTATCTTAAGAAAAGGGAGTGGCCAAAATGACCAAAGCAAGAAAGCTGATCGTAGGATTGTTGATGGTGAGCCTCCTCGCCGTGGGGGTTGTTGCCCTGGCGGAGAACGGGTTCGGCGGAAAGGGATCTGCGGATTGGGCTGCTGCGCGAGCGGCAGGGGAATGTACCTGCGACGGAGAGAGGGACGTGGACGGAGACGGAATCCCCAACTGTGATGATGAGGATTTCGTTCGCCCCCTCGACGGGAGCGGCTACGGTCAGATGCAGGGCTACGGAAGAGGCCTGCGTGACGGTAGCGGCAACGGTATGTGCGATGGGAGTGGCTACGGCCACGGTGCCCACGGATCGCACTAGCATATGATAAACGAGCGGCGATCGGCTCTAAGATCGATCGTCGCTCACTTACAGGTATAAGAAAGGAAGGCGAAGATGAAAGAAAGAACGGCTAGGACCACATTCTTGGTGCTTATCGGTCTTCTCTTGGGGGCGTTTGCTGTTTCGGCGTGCGATTTTACCTTCAATTACGAGGAGATCACAGCCCCAATCGGGACCGTGGGGCAAATTGTAGTACAGGTGCAGAAGACACACAACCAGTGTGTCATGGACGGACTAGACTACCATTTCGAGTATAGTGACCTACAGGTGCTGGAAGAGACCGAGTGGGAGCAGTTGTTGGGACCGGATCTGTACGAGAAGTGGTTCCAGGTATCATTGAGCAGACTGGGCGATGGAGAGTTCAAGATTTACATGGACTGCACCAAGGACGGGTACGAAGAGGCCGTCCTGCCAGTCACGGTAACGGCTGGGGAGGAAGACGGTGTTTGGAGTGTGGCCATGTCTGGAGCATATCCGTTTACCGACGAAACAGGTATGACCGCAGAGGTGACCACAGGGGTAATCTGGTTACATGATGGTGTACTGAGCGTTGCCGATAGAAGCGTAGTACTGCCCACGGTACCAGAAGGACTGGTCGATTATCAGGGAGAGGCGTACGTGTACACAGCCCAGACTGAGGGAGAAAGTGCTGTCCTGCTGCTGGTTAGTGACGAGTTCTTCTATCGATTCGACCATCTGATAGACACTGAAGACGAGGACTACGAGCCCCCGATAGATGGAGCTGGATACGGGTACGGCCTAGGTTTGCCGGGTGGTGCTGATGAGGATGGTGTCCCTAGCTATGCCGTGGTGCAGGAAAGTCACGAAGCGGATCCCCTTGAACCTGTGGAAGAACACGAAGAGGGTGATGGATTCGGACGACTCACCGTGGAGGAGATATGCGTCCAGCACGGCATTTCGGTGGCGGATGGACTGATTCGCTTACAGAACTACGGATTGGAGGCCGATTCTACCACCCGCATTCGTGTCCTCCGTGACCTCTACGCTGCCAGCGGCTACGATTCCACGGATCTAGTTCATATCATCCAGGGTCTGGAGCTGGGGGAACACGAACACGAGGATGAGGGCGAATGAATAGCGCTATCGAAGTAGACAACCCGATCAAGTACTACAGCCATATTTCCTGGGCGTGGATCATGTCAGCTTTGAGGTGCGTCAGGGCTGATCTTCGGGTCTTCCCGGAACCCAACGGAGCAGGCAAGATGACGACACGGCGTGCACTGACCATGCTGTTGGAGTCGACCCCGGGGCAGCATCCTAATCAACCACGATCTAGCCTGCGCGTTTACCCGGTCAAGCAACCGGTGGAACTGATACCGGAGAAGTCGAATGCCTATACCTTCAGGAAGCGCCCCAGTGGTTGTAAGTTGTTGCCCTGGTAGAAAACGGATTCGGAAGCGCAACTGAAGATGATTGGGCGCCGCCAGCGCAGGGTGAGATCTGTCCGTGTGGCGGTGAACTAGACGCTGACAACGACGGTATCCCCAACTGTGAAGACGAGGACTACGAGCCACCGACGAATGGAACTGGATACGGGTACGGACTAGGTTTGCAGGACGCGGATGGGGATGATATCTCTAACTATAGCAAATAAGGGAGGAACCGCAGATGAACATCAAGAACGCCTTGACAATAAGCGTTACTCTGGTCGCAGTACTTACCCTATCGGTCGTTGGTTGGCCGTGCGATTTTACCTTCAATTACGATGAGATCACGGCGCCGGTGGGGACCGTGGGGGAGATCGGGGTACGCGTGCAAAAGACGCACAACAATTGCACGATGACCGATCAGTTTGACTATCAATTCGCTTGGGAGAACCTCCAGATCCTCGGGGAAACACCGTGGGAGGAGGTAGGTCCGCAGCTCTACGAGAAGTGGTTCAAGGTCTCTTTGAGTGCACCGGGTGAGGGCTTCTTGAAGATTTCAAAGACCTGCTCCAAGGAGGGGTACGACGAGGCGATTCTGTCGGTTACGGTGACCGAAGGAGCGGCGGACGGGGCCTTCTTGCAGTCGCTTTCGGGGACCTATCCGTTCGAATTGGAGGAGGATCTCTCTGTAGAGACAGTTGTTGGAGCGGTCCACCTGGAGGGGAAACTCCTTGCAATCGGCGATCTTCAGGTCTTGCTCCCGACGATCCCTATCGGGTTGGAAGACTACCTTGGCGAGGTGCGCCTGTACTATACTTCGGGTGGGGAGCGAACAGAGCCGCTCCTTCTGGTGAGCGAGGACTTTCTCTACCGGTTCGATCACCTGGTGGTAGAGGCCTCTTCGCAATAGAGGATGAACATGAGAAAGATGGTTCCTTCTCGTTTCGAGTGGGTAGCTGAAGATGCGGACGTAACACAGTGCCTCTCGCGAACTCGCGAAACAGTAATGCGCAATGAGTGAAGGGTAATGAGAAAGAGCAAAAGCATTTTCTCGCAAAGACGCAGAGACCTGTCTGCCTTGCCTGTCACGCGTCTCTCCGCATCCCCGCGTCTCCCCTTCTCCGCGTCTCCCCCTCTCCCCCTTCGCGAGCTTGGCGTCTTGAGTGAGTGCAACGAACGGGCGAGAGAACGGCATTCTATCATTTGCGGTCAGGAGCTCGTTACCCATTCCAAACAGCAAAGAGCCAGAAAGATCGCTGCGG
>JAUWNQ010000001.1 GCA_030612565.1 Candidatus Bipolaricaulota bacterium
GAACTGGTGTATGGATGAGATATTGTGGCACCGCCGGGAAACCAGGCGGTAAACAGAGAACACAAACTTCAACCTGCAGCACCAGGAGGAACCGGCCTACTCTCCAAACCTCTTCTCCTTGCGGGTTGCGGAGCAAGGCCGGAGGCCGAACAGAAGCTTTCACCGCCGAGAACGCGGAGCATGCAGAGAGTGGAAGCAGGGTTGAGTAATTAAGCAAGTGAGTGATTGAACCTCCCAATCATTCAATCTTCCGATCTCTCAATTCCTCAGCGCCCTCTGCTCTACCGGTAAAATGCTTGAAACTATGGGTTGAGCGCGTAACTGAGCGCCTACAAAGGCTTACGCAAACTGGTTCACGATACAGAAAATAGGCAGCGGCGGAGACGCAGGAGGGCATAGCGTTTCCGCCGCTTGTTCAAGGAGGCAAAGACCTTAAGGATTTCCTCGTTCGCTAAGGACGATCCTCCTTCCCTATCATTCTCTTTCATCACCTGGATCACGAGTTTAACCTCGATTACCTATCCTATTAACCCTCTATACATGGCGAGAAAGAACCCCATAGAATACCCAAGAAGGGGACAGCGCATACCTGTTACGAGATTACATACGACTCCTAGGCTACCGCGCGGCTCCGTCACCGGCAAGCTTGCCGGTGACGAAGGCCCACAGAAAATTCGTGCCCCCAATCGGGCCAAAGGCATCAAGGAGCTCCCCACACAGGTATAGGCGGGGTGTCACCCGACTCTCCAAAGTGCTCGGATCAAGATCGGCGAGGCTGACCCCGCCGCCGGTCACCTCGGCCTCGCTCCACCCCCCGCATCTTGTCCAGGGAAGCTGGTAAGAGGTGAGAGCTGCGATCAGGCGGGCCCGCTCCCCGCCGTGGAGGGTAGAGAGTTTCGCCGCGGAAAGGGCAAGCTCTGCTAAGAGCATGTCAACCAGTCGATCGGGGAGGATCTCCTTTAAGGTGCCACGGACCATTTTCCCACTCTGCGTGTTGCTCGGCGTGCCGAGCGGTGCAAGTACCTCTTTCCAATCCGTTTCGTTCAGCGTGCTCCAGGAGACGGTGATAGTTGGATGTTCTCCAGAGAGCGTTGCCCGTGCCGCTGCATGCCCGAGGTTGAGGACGACCGGTCCGCTATAGCCACGGTGGGTGAAGAGAAAATCCCCGTGCGCCCGCACGCGCGATTTTCCAGTACCGACTGTCAGCGTCACAGGGAGAGAGAGGCCGGCCAGGTGGTGATGTGCCGAGCTCCCCCCGCGCAGTGACACGAGCGCGGGGTATGATTCGACAAGATGATGGCCGAGCGAGCGAGCGATCTCATGCCCGGTCCCGTCGCTACCTGTCCTGGGATAGGAGAGCCCTCCGGTCGCCAAGACGACGCGCTCAGCGACGATCGCCTCCCCTTTTTCAAGGACGATCCGCCGCCGCTCGGATGGGGAGATCTCCGCCACGCTGACCCCTGTGCGCACCGTAACCCCGCTTCGCTTGACCGTGGCGAGGAGGCGATCACGCACCTCTTTTCCCCCGCCAAAGAGAGGATAGACCTTCCCCGTCCTACTCTGTTCAATCAATCGCAAACCGATCGGTCCCTCAAGGAAGGCGCGCACCTCGGGAAGTGGCCAGGAGAGAAGGATCTTCTTTAAGGTGTTCTTGGAGGAGTCGGTCGTATATAAGCGGGGGTCGATCATCTTCTGTGGAAGGATGTTGCAGCGCCCCCCGCCCGAAAGGAGGATCTTCTCTCCGGGGCGTTTGTTCCGATCGAGGAGGAGGACGCGACACCCGGCGCGCGCTGCGTGGTACGCCGCGGTCATCCCTGCTGGTCCACCCCCAATCACCGCAACGTCGTACCCTTTTCGAATCATAGGTTAAGCTTACTGTACAGCCGAGGAGGGTTCGACCCTCAAGAGGGTTCTATCCTTAGGAGCCTTCCTTCTCGCCCACGGGAAAGAGCTTCTCGAACAGACCCTTCAGCGGATCGACAAGATCAGGGGGAGCAATCTCCTCGATCCCTCCGCGGATCAGCTCAGTAGCGCGCTCCTCGGCCTGTCGGCGGATCTCCTCGTACCCCGATTGCAGTGGCACTTCCGAGGCCGGACCGAGCGCGTCGATCTGGAGACCGAGCCTGTCGATCACCCCTTGGAGTTCGCGCTGTCCTTCCATCAACAGCCCCTCGCGGGCGATCTCAAGGAGCGGCTCCTCCCAATGAACCTGTGGAGACGCTACCTCCCCATCGATTCCAAACCCGATCACAACCGGCAAGTCTTGCGCATAGCGGTTGATCCCTTCCACCACTCGCGCCGAAAGGTCCGCAGAGAGCCCAAAGAGGGGACGACCAGGGAACTCGGCCAGCCTGAGGTCCTCCACCAAGAGCGAGACCTCCCCTGAAACCGTATCCCCACGGATCGTTATCCCCACCGTGCACGTCACCCTCCCGGAGAGGACCAAGACCGGAAGAGTGGTCTCGTAGATCTTCGATATCCGTACGAGGTCGATCTTGCGCAGCTCCAAGTCATAGCGGTGTTCGGGAACCTCTCCGCGGTCATCTAGATGCACTGCATCGAGATGCATCGCATCTAGATGCGCCGAGAGGAGGAACGCGGATTCAGGGTCGTCCCCGACCCGCCCCTTCAAGGCAATGATCATTGGATCGCGGTTGAGGTGAGCGGGGAACGCCAGGTTGGAGAGTTCCACCTCGATCAACGTCAACGGGGGAAGCCCCTCTCCAGGATCGCGCACGTCATCCAGGGTGAGATGGATGCGGCCGATCTCGATCCGTTCGACGGCAAACGACGGTCGAAACCCGGGGAAGGAGCGTCCACCATAATAGCGGGAGAGGTCCGTTGGCGGCTTTCGCGGGCGAGGCTGTCCAAGGTACTCGATGAAGTGCCTCAATAGGTCGAACCAGTCAACCTTATCCGCGTACTTCGCCGCCCAGTCCAGGTACCCTTCCGCGTTCCACCCGGAGGTGAAGTCATCGATGTTCAACGTCCCATCGGCCTCCCGTTCCACGTGGAGGAAGACCTCATCGATCCTAACGTTGTTGAAGACCACTCGCTTCTCGATAAGGGGGAGCATCCCCGCGTCCAAGGTGAGAACTGGTATCTCAAGGACGTTCTCCTCTGGTTTATCAGGATCCTGCACGGAGAACCCC
This sequence comes from Candidatus Bipolaricaulota bacterium, assembly GCA_030612565.1. Next base: position 3,153 of record JAUWNQ010000001.1, read on the forward strand.
TCAAGGTCGAGCCTTCCGGTAAAGAGGTTGAACGCGCTATCCTCCACTGCCACGGCGCCCCCCACGACGAACGAGGCCGCCGAGGTGGCGATCCGCCCGGCAAAGAAGGGAACGACCACGGCGGCGATAAGGTAGCAGCATGCGTAGACGATCGGAAGGATGATCAGCATCTCTCGCCGCACGTAGCGGAACGGTCCCCATGGAGCCTTGCCATGTTCGTACTTCGCCTCACCCCCGGTGAGGAGGAAGCGCAAGATCCCGATCCCTTTTCGATCGCGGAGTTTCTTTGAGATCCCCCAACCTGCAACCCGTGTCGTGAACGAGCATCGGTACTTGATCACCAAGAACCGCACGAGGAAGAAGACAGGAATCGCCATGAGGAGCGATGAAATCAGGCTTCCGAAGAGGAGATAGCGGCCGTATCCCATCGGTGCAGCGATTGGGAGGTGGAAGAGGACCCGCCACAGCCCGTCGAGCCCCCGGTTTGCGTTGAGGAGGAAGCGGCCGATCGCATAACTCCCCGGAGCCACGGCGAGCGAGATCAACTCGAAGAGCCCCATCGAAAGGAGAAACGCCCGGAAGCTACAGCGGAGAAGGAGAGCCAGTGTGATCGGGAGGATCACGTGAAGCCCCAGCGGCGGAAGCCCGGCGAAGATCCCAAGCGCAAAGGAGAACGCAATCTGGTTTGGCGATAGGGACGACTTCAGGATCTTCAAGACCTTCTTCAACGGCTTCCACGGCATTGGAATCATAGCTATGCACCCCCAAACCATCATCCTTGTCTGCCCCTACGCTGTCAACTCGAGATCAAGCTACACAGGAGCAGCCTTGAAGAGTTACCTGCTCAGAACAGCAAAAACCTGGTTTTCTTGCGCCACTCCCCCCTTCGCAGTATGGTATCCTCAAGCACGGTAAACGGGGGATCAATGATGAAACTAAGAAAAGGGTTGGTCGGATTCTTGCTCCTGTTCGGTCTTCTCTTCCTCGCAGGCTGTTTTGGCCCCATTATCCTGACGGAAGCTGATAACGGAACGATCGAAGCGATCGACGTGGGGGATGTAATCCTCGTACGGCTAAGCGGAAACCCCTCCACCGGCTACGAATGGCAGAGGACGGATACACTCCTGGAGAGCATCCTCGAACCGCTCCCTGAGGGAGGCTGCTGTGGGGGAAGCTATGGCGGCGATCAGGTCGGAAGCCCGAGCCCCTCCGAGTTCAGGTTCAAGGCCATCTCCTCGGGGACAACCCGGCTCGAGTTTGTCTATCAGCGCCCCTGGGAAGAGGAACCGATCGACACGTTCTCCGTCATCATCTACGTTCGCTGATTCGCCGCGGTTCTTTTGTGACAGGATTTGGGGTTAACGGAGTAGAGATTAAGGGATGAGAACCACCAGCAAAGGCTTGCAATAAGCAGTGCAGCAAGACTCCAAATCCAATTTCAACCTGACGAATCTACGAGTTGCTGTAAAACCGGGGTACGACCGTCGTGCACATTACTCATCATTGCCCCTGACCTCACACCTCTTGCCCCCTTGGGTGTTTCGAAGTCGAACTAGAAACCGTTTCTTTGAGTACCTCTCTAATCTTATCCCCATCTTCCTCTTGATCTATCAGACGCTCAAGATTTTCTAAGTAGCGTGACAGCTCCGTTGAGAACAGCCCAGCGTTCATCTTTGCCACAAAGATCTGCTTATGCTTGGTGGCCTCGGTACCCTCCTCCGCGGTGAGGAGTTCCTCATAGAGCTTTTCGCCCGGCCGGATTCCTGTAAACACGATCGGGATGTCCCGATCCGGCTCAAGGCCGTGGAACCGGATCAGATCCTTTGCCAGGTCCAAGATCTTCACAGGTTTCCCCATATCGAGGACGAACACCTCGCCGCCCCGCCCCATCGCCCCAGCCTGAAGGACCAGAAGAACTGCCTCGGCAGTGACCATGAAGTAGCGCAGCATCCCTGGGTCGGTCACCGTAACCGGTCCTCCACGCTTGATCTGCTCCATGAATGTGGGAATAACGCTTCCGCGGCTTCCAAGCACGTTCCCGAATCGCACCGCCATGCAGCGCGACTCACTCTCTTTCCCCGCAGCAAGGACCTCCATCTCCGCTACGCGCTTGGTTGCCCCCATCACAGAAGTGGGATTGACCGCCTTGTCGGTGGAGATCATGACAAACGCCTCCACACCGGATAGGCACGCCGCCTGCACCACCGTACGGGTACCAAAGACGTTCGTTTTAACCGCTTCTTCAGGGAAGGATTCCATCAAAGGAACGTGCTTGTACGCCGCAGCATGGAAGACAACTCGCGGTTGGTACTGCTGGAAGGTTCTCGCTACTTTCTTCTGCTCACGGACATCGCCAACAATAATCTGAACGTTCCTCTTCGGGAAACGCCTCTCCAGGTCTTTCTCTAAGTTGAACAGGCCGGTCTCATCGATATCGAACGCGATCAATCGCTCCGATCCAAAACGCAGAATCTGTCGGCAGAGTTCGGACCCAATCGATCCCGCTGCCCCTGTCACCAGCACCGTTTTTCTGTTGAGAAACCGTCCGATTGCCTGTGTGTCAATGAGGACTGGTTCGCGGTTCAGCAGGTCCTCAGGTTGCACCTCACGCACCGCGGAGGCTTTTACTTCCCCACTGTAGAGTTCACTCAAGAATGGAAGGATCTTAATTTCCTTAACCCCTCCCTTGCGTGCCAGATCCACTGTTTCCCGAATTACACGGGATGAGGCTGACGGCATGGCGATGATGACTGCTTCAGCCTGTCCTGAGCGGATGAGCCCCGGAAGACGGTTTCTAGCACCAAGCACCCTCACTCCGTGAATCGACAGCCCACGCTTTCGCGGATCATCATCGACGAACCCAATCGGGTAAAACCCTGACTTCTGCTCCTCCAGTATCGCTCTCACAAGTTGCGACCCTGCATCTCCTGCCCCCACAATGAGAGCCCTCTTGCCCTCCCTTTTGCGTTTGAGGGCATGTTGTAGCACCCTTTTAGAAAGGCGAATTCCGCCGATGCCAAGTAGAGTGAGAGCAAAATCGATTCCCAATATGGATCGAGGCATCCCAACTGCAACGGGCCATTGCCGAAGAAGGAAGAGCGCTGTGGCGAAGGCTAAGGATCCCCCGACGCAGGCCATGCTCGTCATGTAAAGTTCATTCAACCCTACATAATCCCAACTGAAGCGGTAGGCGCGAAAGAGAATGAGCAGAGGGATCTTGACCCCCAACACCAATGGGAGTGTCCATAAGAACATGGAGAAGTACCGTGGGGAAATGCCGCCATCGAAGCGAAGTAAGAACGCTAGATACAGGGAAAGAGAAAGCACGACCGCGTCGGCCAGGAGGAAACCAATCCTTCCCTTGTTGATCGAGTCAGTAAACCCCTTTCCACTTCTCTTGATTTTCATATATGCCCTACTTTTTCGGAAGCACAGCAAGCGCTTACAACAACACCACGTAACTTAGAAGGATACACAGCATATTCTTCTGCTCTCTTCCAAACGACGATCTTGGATATCCCTTTCATGGGCACCCCTTCACTCACCCGCTCTTAGGCCATGAACCAAGCTCTCCACAATATACTCCACTTCCTCTTTGCCTAGCTTATTGTAAAACGGTAAGGCGATCGTGCGTGCGGCGATAGATTCCGTCACCGGGAAGTCGCCCTCTTTAGTTCCCAGAATCTCCCGGTAGAAGGGTTGCAGGTGGATTGGGGCAAAGTAGTTACGGCATCCAATCCCCCTCTCTTGCAGCCCCTGCAAGATATGATCGCGGTCCTTTTGCGTGAACGCTTCGCTCAGCCGCACAACATACACGAACCAGCTCATCCTGATATTCGGCGCGACGTAGGGGGAAGCGACCCCCTCAACCTCCTCCAGCTCCTCCGCGTACCAGTCGGCCACCTGCGCACGGGAAGCAATGATTCCCTCGATCCGGGAGAGCTGCACAAGGCCCAACGCCGCGGACATCTCATCCATGCGGTAGTTATAGCCAAGACGTACATGCTGTAGCCACTCTCCACCATCTCCTCGTCCCTGGTTCGCCATGCTGCGGCAGATATTAGCAAGCTCGGCATCGTTGGTGAGGATCACTCCCCCCTCGCCGGTCGTGATCTGCTTGGTCGGGTAGAACGCGAAGATCCCAGCCTGCCCGAAGGAGCCGCAACAATGCCCGTCGATCTCCGATCCTAATGCCTCGGCAGAGTCTTCGATGAGCAGCAGATCGCGCTTATCGGCGATCTCCTCAAGCCTTGCCCAACCGGCTGGATGACCGAAGACATCCACCGCCAGAATCGCCTTCGTTCTGGGAGTGATCGCCGCTTCAATCCGTTCGGGATCGATGTTAAGGGTCTTCGGGTCGATATCGACAAAGACCGGCCTCGCTCTCTCGTACAGGATGCAGTTGGAGGAGGAGATGAAGCTGAACGGAGTGGTGATCACCTCATCGCCCTCGCCGATCCCCAGAGCGCGGATGATCAGGTGCAGCGCACTCGTACCGCTGTTCACGGCAACCGCATAGCGGACTCCAGCGTGCTCGGCGATCGCACCCTCGAATTCCTTCAGCTTAGGGCCGAGAGCAAGGTGCGAGGTCTTGAGGACCTGGACGACCGCCTCGATCTCAGCCCCTGTAATATCCGGTTGCGCTAATGGGATGTGCACCTATGCTCCTTCTCCGTGCTGCTTGAGTACTTTCGCCGGGACTCCGACGACGGTGACGTTATTGGGGATATCGTCGATGACAGCGGCGCCACCGCTGATGCACTAGAGCCGACTGGCTTCCCGCCAAAATTCAAGCTCCTACACTTCTCCTATCTGCCCGGGCGTCATCACCCGAAGAAGCAGTTTATCCGCAAAGTGAGCTGCGTTCCAAGTCACAAAAAGATCTAACCATTGCCTGTGCTTTCGGACCAGATCCGCAATCAAGGCATCTCCAAAGCTGAACTTGTGCTTCATCGTCTCCAAAATTTCCACAGGGTCAAAGCAGATTTTCTCCTCTTCATCGGGAGGAAAGAGGATAGCCACATTGTATTTTGTCGCGAAGCCCATGAATAACTCCTCCAAACTCTGGGGGCTCAGGTTAAAGGAGAGGATGCCGCATACCTCCATCAAGTTGTACACGGTGATCCGGCCTACAAACTCCCCTTGCCTTACTCGCTCTAAGAAAGCGCGATTCTCGGAATACTTGGGATCCCGGTGGTAGCGGAGGTCGATGACGAAAACGTCCGTATCGATCAGGATCCTCGCTTTCCTAGTCACTTCACCGAAGTTGGTCTTCTTCGTGAGTGGGCGATCGCTTCCTCGACTGTGGAGAACTCCGGTTCAGTCCCTTGAATCTCTTTTTCGATCTTTGCCCAATCGATCTCTTTACCCGGCTTTCTCCCTTGGCGCAGGGCCAAGGCAGCCTCTCGAACGTGATTTGCAGAGCGGCGCTCTACAGCCTCTCGCAGGGACTGCTTAATCAATGCGCTGCGTGTTACCCCCTGCAACTTGGCCAATTCCTCGACTCTACGGACCAACTCTTCGTCCATGCGCACGGTAACCACCGGCATAGAACCACCTCCTATGTATTACTCTGTAACCAGGATTATAATACACAAGAGAGGGGAAGGCAACAGAAGGATGTGCTGATCACCTCATCACCCCTCGCCGATCCCCAGAACGCGGATGATCAGGTGCAGTGCGCTTGTACCGCTGTTCACGGCAACGGCATAGCGGACTCCAGCGTACTGCGCTAATGTCCGTTATATGAACTCATTTCTGATCCAGCGCTTGAAGAAGACATCGGTGTACTGATATCTCCCGTTCACCTTCTCCAGAATCTCTTCGGTCATGAGGCGGAAAACGGCTCGCTGCACGCTGGACGCCGATCCCAGACCGTACCTCTGTAAGAAATCACTGGAATAGAGTTGCACCTGGGAGTTCTCCTCTTTGGCCAACGCCACCAACAATTGCCGCGCCTTGAGAGGCAACATATCCCACAGATCATGGAACGCGTGCGCCTCCCGCAGGAATACCTCCTGCAGGGCAGACGAGACGTCGTCCGTTGTAACGGCCTTCGTTTCGTGGGTTCGGTCCCACAGGATGTGGCAGAGGAGTTGCGTGTAGTAGGGATGATCCTCAGTGACGTTGAGGATTTCATCTATAGCTGAGGCGGCTGTCTGAACACCGGTCTCCCCGAACCGTTTCTGAATGAACGTGGCGAACTCATTTCTGGGCATCTTTTCCAACGGGAAATACTTCCCGAATCGATAGAACGGGCGATTCTTGCTCTGAAAGATCTCCTGCATCAGGTGGCGTTTACTCCCCATGAAGATGTAGGAGACTCTCTGGTGCAGTTGAAAGTGGGCCCGCATCTGACGCTCAACGTTCCTGGCGGCATCCCAGTCTGCAATTTCCTGGAACTCATCGAAGACCACCACGGCCTTCTTACCACTCTTTTTCCCCATGACCGCCACTGCCTCGAAGAGATCATTGAGCAAGGGAGCTCTCTCACTGCGGGGGTCGAATTCGAACTCCACTTCCACCCCAGCCTTCTCACTCTTCAGTACCACCTTGGGGACCAGCCGCGGGAGCAGCTCCCTGAGATTGCGGAGCACGGAGCGAACCCCGCCGGTTTGGAGCTTGGCCACCTCCTTCGCGTAGGCGGCGATGAATCCTTCCTCCGATGTCACCTTAAACAGGTCAAGATAAACGGAAAGGAGGCCTTCTTCCCTGGCGTGATCCAGCACCTCCAGGATCAGGGAGGTCTTCCCATACCGCCTCGGGGAGAAGATGATCACACTCTGGCCCGAGGCGATGTCGGCCATCAGTTCTTCGATCTCCGCCTCACGGTCGGCGAAAGACTCCCCCCGTGCCACCTTTCCATAGACAAACGGGTTTTCCATATCGCCCCTTTGTTACGCGATGAACGTTACGCAAATCGCATAATCATTATACGCTAATGAGCTGCCGGAACAAGTAGGACAACGAACAAACATGCACTAAGTTGCTCGCTGTTGGATCTCTGGCTGATCGTCTTGCGCTCATCAACTGCTGGAGTCAGGGAACTTAGAAAGCGTGGAGCAGCCGACCCTATCTCAGCCGTGCCGTTTGAGTATTCTCGCCGGGACTCCGACGACGGTGACGTTATCGGGGATATCGTCGATGACGGCGGCTCCGGCTCCGATGATGACATTCCTACCGATTTTAACCCCCTGAACAACACTCGCACTGATCCCAATGTGAGTAAGTTCGCCAACGTGAACATTACCCGCCAGGTAAGCACCAGGAGAAATATGTACATAATCCTCAAGCACACAGTCATGATCGACAGTTGCTCCGGTGTTAATAATTGCATTCTCTCCAATCTTGGTGCCGGAGTTGATCGCGGTGTTGGCCATGATCACCGTCCCAAGTTCAATGAAGACGTTTCTCCCGATCTGAGCAGAAGGATGAACAGCGCAGGCTAGCTCATACTCCAACGTATTTATCGTCTGCCAAAGCTTCTTGCGCGCTGCATTGTCACCAATAGCAAGAATCAGTCTACTGTCACGATAGGTCTTGTCCTTGAGAACGTTTTCTCCACCAATGACGGGGTATCCGCAAAACTCACCTTTCCAAAGCTTAGGATCATCGTCGATAATACCTAGTGTTGCGTCACATCTTAAGTGTCGGATAGAGCCGCTTCAGCTTGATGCGAGCGTCGTCACTGGTGAACTGCCAGTCGATACGCGATTGCGTGTTGTCCCGGCGCTTCTCCCAGGCATGAGTTGCGGCCTGCATCTCGTCCAGCCTGTCGATCCGCCGGTTCAGGCACTGTCGGATGAGGACGTTGATCTCGATCTCGGCAATGTTTAGCCAGCTGCCGTGCTTCGGGGTGTAGACAAACTCGAAGCGATCCCAGAGGGGCTTGGCCACCACCGGAGAAAACGTCTCGTAAAGCGATCCCGGGCAGTGTGTATTCAAGTTATCCATAACAAGCGTGATCTTCTCCGCTCGGCAGTAGCGGCGGGCGACGTCGTTCAGAAACAGTGCCCAATCTGTCTTCGTCCTCCGTTCTTTGATCTGGACGATTCGCTTACCGGCCAGTGGTTCCACGGCCATGAAGATGCTGCACACCCCGCAGCGCTCGTATTCGTAGTCATAGCGCTCGACTGCCCCAGGTCGGCCCGGCAAGGGCAGACGCGTTTCCCGGATCAGTTGGCGTGGGGATTCGTCCATGCACACCACCGGGCGCAGCGGATCGTAGGGCCGTTTGTAGACATCGAGCACATGCTCCATGCGGGCGACGAACTCCCCGTTTGCCTGGGGAGGAATGACCCACATGCACCTCTTCCACGGTTTCAACTCGTTTTTTTTAGCACCCGACGTATCGTCTCATGCGAAACCGAATCCACGTGCTCCAGCTCCACCATCTTGTCCGCCAGTAGCCGCAGCGACCAACGTGCGTACCCTTCCGGCGGCTGAGAACAACTAAGGGCTACCAAGTGCGCCTCGAAGTCGCCGTCTGCCTTCTTCACGTACTGCCGCTCCGGTTTCCGTTTCCCCAACGCCACCTCCAGACCCTCCTCCACGAAGCGGCGTTTGACGCGATCGATCTTCCTGAGACTCACCGGGAGAACATCGGCGAGTTGCTGGCCTGTCATCTTCTTCTCCTGGAATTGCCCCTCGTCACAGCCCAGCAGGATCAACGCGTTGAGCAGCTTCTGGCTGCTATGCCTACCGCGGGTTGTCATCTCCTCAAGCAGATTCCGCTCCTGCACCGTCAACGTCACCTTGTACCATATTCGAGACATGGTTCTCCTCCCGTCAATCTTCTGTTGGGAGAAGTATATATCAAGCAGCACGACAGTTCACGCGTGACATGACACTAGTATCTTATACTGTTCTTCTTTGATAACAATGTCAATGATCACCTTGCCGTGCCCACTTGCGCCGTAAACCAGAAGATCAAGCTTCGCTTCGCCCTTAGACATCTTCTCTCCTCAAAGGATAGCGATATCCCTCCTTCATACGTGCTCCAGACTGGGATCATCACGGATATAGGCCAGTTGCTGCCCTAGATAGGGTAACGGCGGTAGGCCGTGCCACTTTCTCAATAGGTGATAACTCGGCGAGGTAAGAAGACGGCAGGCATCCACTGCCTCACGCCATTCTGCCCGGCGAATCTCAGTTACCGTCTCCGGATTCGGCAGCAGCCCAAAGTCCCAGGCTGAGCACAATCGCGCGAGAAAATCCACCTGTTCAGCTAAATTATGTAATTCTTCCGGCGGCTCTATATCAGGATATAGAGAGCCATCGATCCAATCTCGATCCGACCCCGTGGAATACCTACAATTGGACTCATTCCACGGGGCAGGGCTATTCTGTGAGTGCATCGAGGAACTCCTCCGCAAACCAAGCTCGTAGTTGTTGCGCTTCCATCCGTTTTTCTGGGGCCTCAATCTGTGCCAGAGGGCGGTGCTGGACAATACGAGCCACATGTGTCTCAATGGCCAATCGGGCACGATCGCTATCTGTATCGCTCCCTACTAAGCGTTGGCGACGCCTCCATAGTTCCCAACACTGTTGCGGCGTCGTTAACCCAGCCTGGCACAGAGCATAGATATCACGGAAATCGCGTGGCGCACCCCGTTCGACCAACGCCACCATCTTACTTGCCAGCAAATCAGGAAAACTATCCAGGAGTACACCCGTCCACTCTGCCAACGAAGAAGGCTCCAGCTGGGCAGAACGATGTGCAACCTGAAAACTGAAACCCGTCTTTCCCCCATGCATTAACTCAACACTGACCACATCTCCCCAGGCACGTGTTCTAACTTGTCCAAAGGGTTCAAGCGCTGCTTCCAGAACATCGATCACTCGGCGCCGATCTTTGGCAGTAGCCGTGGGAGCCCACCACGCATCCACATCGTGAGTGGAACGATAGTCAAGGTAATGCAATAAGCCAAAAGCACCACCCACAGAGATGGTCCCGCCCAAGTTACTGGTAGCCAAGGCCTTCAAACAGGCCTCGGCATACTCAGGAATATGCTTCGGGCGCTGTGACTCGATCACATTACTGTTGGTCATCCTAACACTTCCCATATCGCGCTGCTTGCTTGCAGCCATTAGACATTATACCACCCACAAAAACCAGAAAATCCAAGGCCTCCACTGAACATCTCTTCAAGCTATCACTCTTCACGGTGCGCCCCTTCCTCAGGCGGTGCGACAAACGGATCGTTCACCCCATCCTCCCCATACAGCCCCTCGTGCGTCACTAGCACTGTCCAGAGCGTCTTGAACAGGATCTTGATATCAAGCCAGAGCGACCAATGCTCCACGTACCAGACATCCAACTCGATCCGCTCCTTCCAGGAGAGAGCGTTTCGGCCCGAGACCACGGCAAGGCTGGTAATCCCCGGCTTCATCTTGAGCCTGCGTCGCTGAAAGTCGTTGTAGTGCTCCACCTGATAGCGCAAGGTAGGCCGTGGCCCGACCAGGCTCATCTCACCAACGAACACGTTGATCAGTTGAGGAAGTTCATCCAGGCCCCAATTTCGCAGCACCGCACCGACGCGGGTAATACGAGAATCATCCTTAGCCACATTGTACCCGAGGCCCTTTCGCACGGCCCCAACAACCATCGTGCGAAACTTCCACACCTTGAATGATCGCCCATCCTTCCCCACCCGTTCCTGCCGGAAGAAGACTGAGCCCTTGGAATTGAGCTTGATAGCCAGAGTAATGATGGCAAATGGCCCGGTCAACAGAACAAGCCCAGTGAGGCTTAGCAGGATATCGATGAGACGTTTCAGGATAAGCTGTATCTTTGAACCCATATACCCTCTCTATTTTCCATAATCTCAAAAGCACCGCTGACCAATGATCCAGCCGATCGCGCGCGGTTGTACCGTTTGTGTCCGATCAGATGGAGCCCAGGAAGTTCTTAAAATAGCCGATTTGCTCTTTCAGATCGCCAAAGGTCTCGGGCCAGCCGTTCTGCCAGCGGCTGGCATCGTTCCCACTCAAGCTCAAATCCGTATATGTTTCTGAAGAGGTGGCGAAAGCGAAGGTATTCCTCTAGATTCCTCTCCATGGGTTCATCGATCACTTGAGGGCGAATCTCCTCCAATGGGACACTCATTCGTTGGAGGAGCTGAACATGCCAATCTTCCGCTGTTGGCAAATCCTGATCTACTCTTGTCGCAATTCGCCGAAAGATCTTCTCAACCCCTGTATAGAAATCGTGAATGACGCTTCCGGCCGCGCGAACTTTGATGACTGTGTTCTCGCTGGTTGTAGCTAGGATCGTATCAAGCTCCAAGGTCAACCGCTCCAGATTCTGCAATTCCCGTTCTATGTCCGCTTTTAGGGCAGCAAACTTATCCACTGAGAGTCACTCCTTCCTCAACGACTCGCTCCCGAAGTTCGGAATCAGCGTCTTCAAACGGGATTAAATCTAGTTCCATCCCTGGGGGCAATAATCGCCAAAGCTCAGCCACTGCCTTGAAGTAGAGGTTAGGAGGAAGGCCATCCACCACAAGATCAATATCAGACCTATCATGAAATCTCTCGGGCTCATTGAGTGATCCGAACAGATAAACCTTGCGCACACCGTAGTTTCCGTAAAGGACTTGCGCACACTTCTGCGCAGCAGAAAGAGCCTCCTGCACTCGCATATTCCGCCGCGCCTTATCTGCGCTGCGCCTTCTGCTCCACCCACCAGCATAGTCGTCTGATGCGTCCATCTCTCGCCTCCACCCCGTTGCTCAAGACAAGAAGAGTATACAAGGCTCCAACCCATGCGCCAAACACATTATTGCCTGTCTTGACAATGCCCCCCGATCCCGGACTCTTCCCGATTTTGAAGAAGTTCGAATTTATCCCTTTCCTTATCCCTTAAACCCAATCCCGGCTTAGGAGATAGCCCTTGAGCAATTTCTCATTGATGACATTTCAGCGTCTACGATTTATTGGCTGTTTTCGAAGTTTGAACTTAGAACTGTTTCGTGCCAAGCACTCATTATTCTTCACCAAGCCCCTGTGCCCCACAACTATCGTGCGAAACTTCCAAACCCTGAACGATTGTCCATCTATCCCGACTCGCTCTTGCCGAAAGAAGACCGAGCCCTTCGAATCCAGTTTGATCGCTACAGCAATAATGGCAAATGGCACGGCCAACAGGACAAGCCCGATGAAGCTCAGCAGAATATCGATGAGACGTTTCAGGATAAGCTGTGTCTTTGAACTCATACACCCTCTTCATTCTCCACAATCTCAAAAGCGCGGTTGTACCGTTTGTATCCGCCCAAATGGAGCACATTCCCGCTTCACTCTTCACCCTTTACCATTTACCATTCACCCATTCTTCAACGACCTAATCAATCCAGTCAACATCTTGCCAATAGCATCCAACTTGTGATCCAGTCTAGCTTTCTCGCTTTCGTCTATGTAATTCAGTCTCCAAGCTACTTCTAGCTGTGTATCGATCTCACTTGCCGAGCCCCGAGCAATATACAAGAACTGGACAAACTCTTTTCTCGTCTGCCTTGCCGCGCCCTCTGCAATATTACTCGGTATCGAACCAGCAGCCCGTCTTAGCTGATCAGCAAGCGCATACTGTTCCGTCTTCGGAAACGACCTCGTGGACTGATACACGTCAACGACAAAGCCGCCCGCCTCATTCCACACATCGAGCCTTCTATGCGGCCTCATCTGTCCGTTCCTGTCCTACCATTCACCATTCACCATTCACCCATTTACTATTCACCATTTACTATTCACCATCAAGCCTTCCGCTTCGGCTGCCGCCTTAAGCCGCTCATCGAAGCAAGAAAACGAGACATCCAAGCGAGTCCTATTCCGTAAAAGGAGTGCTGACGCCAAATGAATTGCATCAAATCCTCTGAGGGACTGCCTCTCCGTCAATGTCCCACCCAGTTTGGCCACGCTCTCGGAAACCTCCACAATGAAGTAGTTATCCCAATCCCGTATTAGGGCCTCAACTACCTGGTTATGTTCTTCTTTAGAGAGTTCCCGCTCACGATATTTCCTGGCGATTCCAGCCCTTGCTTCCACGTAAGCCACACGGGATGTCGAGACGATCCGGGATTTTTCTACCGCTCTCTTAACCTCTTGTGATCCCGCCTCTTCGATATAGAGCTTTACCAGAGCGCTGGTATCGAGATAGAGAATCACCTTCGATCCTCAATGATCAGATCAGAAAGCTGTCGTCCACGACCCGGCACGGAATGAGGGGCTCCTTTCGGCTTTCCACCTGCCCAAGAAGCTATTCCTTCTTCTAGCAATAGTAGAAGCTCCTTGTCCAGGGTTCTCCTCTTTACAGGTGATAAGAGAGCGATCACCTCACCCCGATTCGTTATCTCAAACTGTTTCCCCTCCTTTACCTGTGTCAGGTAAAGGCTCAGCTTATCTCTAAATTCTCTGATTCCAACGCTTGGCATGATTCTTCTTCCCTCCTTTCGCCATGTAGCGTCATGCTATCTTTTTGTGGCTACATAATCAAGGCGCCAGCCTTTAGCTCTCAGCTTTCAGTCATCAGCGGCCAAAAAACCCACAGCCCAAATGAACTCAGTCGCCCTACGAACCCTATGAACTACTCATCACTCTTCACGGTCTGCTATTCACCATTCACGATTCACGATTCACGATTCACGATTCACGGCTTGTTGCCCCTTAATCCTTGAATCCTTAATCCCAAGAGCCTGTCTGGTAAAATCATTCAGCAACTCTAGCGGAGGCGAGCTTTTTCGCTCCCCTCTTTCCCGTCCATCGTGACCCCTCGAACAGGAAGGGGCAGTGGTCTTTTCTCTTCTCAGTAAGCCACTCGTGTCGCCACCGGCGGCGCACTACTCGTCCTTAAGGTGCAGCTACCATCGCCACC
>JAUWNQ010000116.1 GCA_030612565.1 Candidatus Bipolaricaulota bacterium
TTCAACAAACGACGACGTTGCCCTAATGTCAGCTGCTCACTGGCCTCTATTAGCTTGGAGAACTTGTTAGCGCGCATTGCTCCCTCCCTCTTCCAGTAGTTACCGACATTATAGCACAACAGCTAGCGTTAATAAAGCCATCAACTAACTCGCTCAATCACTCAATTCTGCCCCACTCTCTGCGTGCTTGGGGGGTGTAGTAATCGAATGGGGCCTTCCTACACCCCCCGAGCGTCCTCTGCGTTGGAAGCCTTTGTTTCGTAAGGGCAGGGGGTTCATGCAGTACCCTCACAAGCTCTTGAATATCCGCGCTAGCGAGCGTCCCGGCGCCTCCAGGTGCAGGTCAAGGAAGAACCCGAATGGGGTCTGTGAGACTTCGTAACCCGCTCCCGCAAGCCGCGCTTCCGCGTTCGACAGAAGGTCCTTGGTGAACTCCGGGGTGGCTTTCCCCTCTGCAAGGTGAGCAAATGAATGGAGAATGATTCGGTCTGTCCCGTTCTTTCGCGCCGCCCACTTCAGGTTTTTGACCAGACGCGTCTCGACCGCCCCCGGCTCAGCTTCATCCTGCGGCTCAGCGTGGATGAATCCGACTAAGACATCCTCAACCGTTCGTTCCTCGGTTCGATCCCCTTCGGACTCCAGTGTCTTGACGGTGGTACGATACCCGAAGCGGGTGGTGTAGATCATCACGAGTTTCATTCTTCCTCAGATGATTTCCTCTGCCTTGCCGACCTCCTTGAATATATCGAGAACCTGATCCATCTCCTCGTCGGAGTGGGTCGCCATGTAGCTCGTGCGAAGAAGGGCCTTTCCCGCTGGCACTGCAGGCGGGACAGCGACGTTTGTATAGACACCCGCCTCGAACAAAGCCTTCCAGAGTTTCAGTGTCCTCATCTGATCACCGATCATGATCGGGACGATCGGGGTCTCACTTTTGCCAACGTCGTAGCCGAGGTCGCGGTAGTTCCGGCGCATCTGCGCTGCGATGGCATTGACGCGGTCCACTCGCTCGGGCTCCTCCTCCATTATGCCAAGGGCTGCTAGCGCCGCAGCGACGTTCCCCGCGGGGAGGGCGGCGCTGAAGATCATCGAACGAGCCATGTGCTGGATCCAGTGGATCGTCGTTTCCTCTCCTGCGATGAATCCTCCGATGGAAGCGAAGGACTTGCTGAACGTCCCCATGATGAGATCGACGTCATCAGTTACGCCGAAATTCGCGGCGGTCCCACGCCCTCGCCCAACAACCCCTACCCCATGTGCATCGTCGACCATCAGGCGTGCCCCGTACTTCTGGCAAAGTGGGACGATCTCCAAGAGCGGGGCGATCTCGCCGCTCATGCTGAACACCCCATCCACCACCACAAGCTTCCCTGCCTGATCAGGACAGGCACACAGAATTCGTTCCAGGTCATCCATGTCGTCGTGCCGGAACCGCTGCAGGCGGCCGAGCGCCAGGCGGGAGCCATCGACGAGGCTGGCGTGGTTCTCCTTATCGCCGATGATCACATCGCTGCGGCCGATCAGGGCCGAGAGGGTGCCGAGGTTCGTCTGGTAGCCGGTGGAGAAGACGAGGGCCTTCTCCTTCCCCACAAACCGGGCCAATCGCTCTTCCAACTCGTTGTGCAACGCAAGGGTCCCGTTCAGGAATCGCGAACCAGTGCAGCTCGTGCCGAACTCGCGCACTGCATCGACCGCCGCCTGCCGCACCTTGGGGTGCGATGTCAGCCCGAGGTAGTTGTTCGATCCGATCATGATCAGGCGCCGACCATTCACTGTCACCTGCGTCCCTTCCGCCCGTTCCAGAGGGATGAAGTAGGGGTAGAGGCCCACCTCTTGCGCCGACCGGGGATTCGTTGGATACCCCATTGCTTGTGCTACTGCTGGGTCAGAGAAAAATCCCCGACATTTCTCGAATACGTCCACTATGTGTTCTCTCCTATTACGCCTTATAGTATTTCATTAATCCCCACTCGAACAGTTTGCTCGGGAGAATCCCTTTGAGAATGGCTGCTGCGCGCTGCGAGGCCTCGCCGGTCGAGTAACGCACCTTGGGCGAGGGTTCCTGGAGGATCCGATGAAGAAGACGGGCGATCCTCTCCGGGGAAGCCCCACCCTTTTCATCCGACTCCGCCACCTTAAGCGTGCGCTGAAAGCGCTCTTGATAGGCAGAGTCTCCCTTCGATGCGGCCGTGTGTACGCGGTTATCGGTGAACCCGGTGCGAAAGTCCCCTGGCTCGATCAGGACGACCTTGATCCCGAATGGCTTCACCTCCATGCGGAGCGCCTCGGTCAGCCCCTCTACCGCGAACTTGGTCGCGCTGTACAGTCCCTGATACGGAAGGCCTATCCTCCCTGCAAGCGATGAGATATTGACGATAGTTCCCGAGCCCTGCCCTCTCATCTCGGGGAGCACCGCCCGGCAGACCCGTAACAGCCCGAAGAGGTTCGTCTCGAAGAGCGCTCTTGCCTCCTCGATCGAGGTCTCTTCTACTGCGCCGGCAATACCAAATCCCGCGTTATTGACTACGTCATCAAGCCGTCCCGCATCCTGTAGGACTTGGTCGATACCCGAAGCGATGGATCGATCATCGTTCACATCCATCCGGATCATACGAACTGAGCCGTCTTCTACAGGATCATCGCCTGTGATCTTCCGGCTCGTCCCATAGACCCGGTAGCCGTGTTCAGCCAGATACCGCGCGCATGCCTTCCCTATACCCGATGAAGCTCCTGTGATCAGGACCACCCTCTCCACTGCTTCTTCCCCCTTACCCTTTATCAATAGCACATCCTCTGGAGAACACTTCCCTGCACGAGATGAAATTCTCAAATGCCCGAACGAACGTAAAAAGAGTGTAGACGCCTTCCCCTTGCTTTTCAATTTCGCGCGGGCTCTCCTTATCTTCGCGGGTTACTCCGGTTGGCACCCTGAACGGTTCTCGCTATAGTCGAACGAATGATGGAACCGTATTCCAATAAGGGGGCCAGATGTCCGGCTTGTACTTCCTGATCATCGCTCTTATCCTCGTGTTCCTTCTCTTCTCAATCTGGAGAAGCGTACAAAGGCGGAAGGAGCTGGCTGCGTGGGCGACTGAAAAAGGGCTGTTGTTCAGCGCGACGAAGGATCGCGGTTTCGATGGCCGGTTCTCTTCCTTCGGTTGCCTTCGCCGAGGGCACAGCCAATACGCGCATAACATCGCCGAGGGGGACTGGAACGGTCGAATGGTGGTGGCGTTCGATTATCGCTACGTCACCGGGAGCGGGAAGAATCGCTCGACGCACTACTTCTCGGCGATCATCCTGCGCAGCGATCTGCAGCTCAAGCCGCTGAGC
>JAUWNQ010000115.1 GCA_030612565.1 Candidatus Bipolaricaulota bacterium
TTCAAATCCCCTTGGGGACGCAAGAAAAAGACCCGTTTGCAGCGAGCTTAATCACCAACTATAATGGGCGAGTAGCTCAGTTGGGAGAGCATCCGGCTTACATCCGGAAGGTCACAGGTTCGAGTCCTGTCTCGCCCAAATTTACATACGGAGCCGTGGTCTAGTCTGGTCTAGGACGCTGGATTGTCACTCCAGAGATCGCCGGTTCAAATCCGGTCGGCTCCGCTGTTTCATGCCGAGGTAGCTCAGTTGGTAGAGCACGGCCCTGAAAAGGCCGGTGTCCCCAGTTCGAGTCTGGGCCTCGGCACCATTTTTCCCCTTGCCCGAAAGCCCCCCGATCCGCTATCCTGAAGAGAGCCGTGCCAAAGGGAATCTAATGAGCCAAAACCCTATAGAAATCTGGGAAAGCGTCCTATCAGGTCTCCAGAAGGAGATCTCAAGCGCAAGCTTTGAAACGTGGTTTTCAAAGACACATCCCCTCAAGTTAGAGGATCAATCCCTGGTAGTCGCTGTCCCCGATAGTTTCACCAAAGGAGGGATCGCGCGTCGCTATCAGGCTCTCGTGGAGAAGCTTGCCTCCGAAGCCTGCTCGCAGGAGGTCCACCTGCGCTTGCAGGTGGTACAGGTAGAGACAAGCGAGGGAGATCCCCCCGTACTAAGCCGCACAGAGCGACCGACGGGCCAACTGAACAGCACCCTCCCACTAAATCCGGACTACACCTTCGATTGGTTCGTTCGGGGGAAGAACAACCACCTTGCCTACGCCGCGTCGATGGCCGTTGCCGAGGCTCCTGGAAAGGCGTATAACCCGCTCTTTATATACGGAAGTGTCGGTCTCGGAAAGACGCACCTCCTACAGGCGATCGGTAACTTCATCATCGCCTCCGACTTCTCCAAGACTGTGGTCTACACCACCTCGGAACGGTTCGCCATCGAACTCATCAGCGCCATCCGCAACAACACCACTGCCGCGTTTCGCGAGAAGTACCGGCTCATCGACCTGTTACTGATCGATGACGTCCAGTTCCTGGAGGGGAAGGAAGCGACCCAGGAGGAGCTCTTCCACACGTTCAACGAACTCTATGGGAGCGAAAAACAAATAGTCCTTTCGAGCGATCGTTCTCCGGAGAACCTCTCTGGGTTGCAGGACCGGCTCGTCTCTCGTTTCCGCTGGGGACTTGTCGCCGACATCCAGCCTCCCGACCTCGAGACGCGCATCGCCATCCTGCGCGAGAAGGCAAGCCATCGAGGGCTCACGGTGGAGGACAATATCCTGGAGCTGATCGCCAGGCGCATCTCCTCCAACGTGCGTGCCCTGGAAGGAGCTCTCGTGAAGGCAATCGCCTACGCCGAGCTAGAGGGAGAGGATCTCACGCCCGAGAGCCTCGAGGGGATGCTCCCCGAAGAAGGGAAACGCGAAAAACTGACGATAGCGCACATCAAGGAGGAGATCGCTGACCTCTACCACCTGAAGCGTCACGACCTCGAAGGCTCAAGCCGAAAGAAGGAGATCGCCCAAGCACGCCACATTGCGATCTACCTGGCGCGAGAGATGACAAATAATTCCTTCCCTTCTATAGGAAAGCATTTTGGGAACCGCGACCACACAACAATCATGCACTCCTGCATGAAGGTAAAGACACTCATCAAGGAGGCACCACTCCTCTACGCTGAGCTCAAAGAGATCCAGGAGAGCCTTGCGGCCCGTTTTACCACGACTGCGTAAGCGAAAAGCCTGTTCAGGAACGGATTTTCAGAAAAGAGGGTGCAAAACATGCTTGTGGAAAACTCTGTGGAAAAGGGACTGAAAACGGGTGCAAAAGCATGGTTGACTGTGGAAAAGCCCTGTGCGAAAAAAGCTAAAACTTTATCCACCGCCCATATGAACGGTTTTCCACCGCTATTAACACCTTTTCCACAACCTTTTCCACAGCGAAGAGGCTGATTTGCTCCACATACAGAGCTTTTTCCACAAGTAACAGGGGCGTAACAACTACTACTAGGCTTGAAGGAACAAAACAGAGAAGATGAGCTGGGTTCAAGAACTACTGGGAAAATACAACCTGGGCGAGGAGTTTAGGCGTCAACGGATCCTTCTCCTCTGGGATCGCGTTATCGGCGGTCAACTCCGGCCTCTCACACGTGCCGTCCGGTTTAACCATGGGATACTCACCATCGAGGTTGCTTCCCCCTCCATCGCCCAGGAACTCTCCTTCCTCAAGGAACGATATATCACGCGTTTAAACGACCTCTCTGGTGAACCGATCCTAAGGGAGATCCGTTTTATTCCCGGCCGGTTCCAGCGAACTCCGGCGCGAAAGCCTATTGCTCTCGGTGCGGAGGAACAAGACAGAGCGCACGTGCTCTTCTCTTCCTTGCCGGATTCCCATCTCCGTCGCTCGTTCGAGCATCTTTACATTACTCACCGTCGACGGGAGGAGGCGCTTCTGGCCGCGGGAGGTGAACGTTGCCCACGATGTGGGGTTGTCTTCTATGCATCTGGATCGATCTGTCCTGGGTGCCAATTCGACGGGATTGAGGAACCGGAAGGAACAGACTAAACTATGGCTACCATGCGAAACCTCAAGAGCACGACGATCATCGCGATTCACTCTGAAAAAGAACGTCGGGCGGTGATCGCGAGCGATGGACAGGCAACACTCGACACGATCGTGATCAAGAGCACGACCAATAAGGTCTACAAGCTCTACGGTGGTCGCGTCCTCACTGGGTTCGCCGGCGCGACCGCGGACTGCCTCGCTCTCCTCGATAGGTTCGAGGGGAAACTGAAGAAGTACAACGGCAAGCTCCGGCGCTCCGCGGTAGAACTGACCAAGGAATGGCGCACCGACCGAATGCTGCGACACCTTGAGGCCGTGTTGGTGACGGTGAGCGAGGAGGGGATCCTGATGATCTCCGGAGCGGGGGACGTCCTCGAACCGGACGGAGGGGTGATCGGGATCGGTTCCGGCGGGGCATATGCCCTCGCTGCGGCGAAGGCATTCCTCTCACTCGCCGACCTTCCGATCGACGAAATCGCGCGAAGGTCACTAGAGATCGCCGGCGAGATCGATATCTATACCAACCAAGAGATTACCGTGGCAGAGGTCACCTGGTAAGGGAGATTAAGGATGAGCAACCTCATCGAGGTTTCCGGGGACGCGCTCGCGGGGTTGACCCCGAAGCAGATCGTCGCCGAGCTGGATAAGTATATCGTCGGGCAGAAGAACGCTAAGCGGTCCGTCGCGATCGCTCTACGCAACCGGATGCGGCGGCAGCAAGTCGAGGGCGAGATCCGCGAGGAGATCAAACCGAAGAACATCCTCATGATCGGTCCGACTGGGG
>JAUWNQ010000104.1 GCA_030612565.1 Candidatus Bipolaricaulota bacterium
GTCTCTGGGACACGTTGCACGCGATGCACTCCAGACTCGTAGCGGAAGCGGCCATAAGCGTTCTTCCCTTCAATGGCGAAGATGACCTGCTTGAACCCGCCTAATGGTGTAGGGTGGCTGTCGATAAGGGATGTCTTTAAGTTTTGCGCCTCGGTGTAGCGAACGTACATGCGAAAGAGGTCGGCGGCGAAGAGGCTCGATTCGTCCCCCCCTGCCCCGGCACGGATCTCCACGATGGCGGTCTTCTGAGCGTTAGGATCGGGAGGGATGATTAGGTGATGAAACTTGGTCTCTATCTTGGCGAGCGCGTGGCGATCCGTCTCCAACGCCTCCTCGATCTCGTCGCGCAGATCTTCCTCGCTCTTCCATAGTTCTTCCTCCTCTGCTATGGAAGAGAGGAGTTCTTCCCACTGCGTCCCGGCCTGTATGAGCTGGCGCAGGTGGGCGTAGCGCTGGGTAAGGTCGCGGTAGGAGGGGCTGGCGATCACGGCTGGATCGCTCATCTGCTGTTCGAGGTTGGCGTATTCCTCTCTCGACCGTGCAAGCTGTTCTGCGATTCCCGTCTTAGTCATTTCATTAGGAAAATAAGGGATGGGAGTGGGGATTTCAACCCAGGGAATTTTGATCCAAGGGGTTCTTAACCCAAACGAGAGGCGATTTGATGACGCAGTAGTGCGTTCTCCTGGCGTAGCCTGGTGCTCTCCCTCTCCTTCTCGGCGATGCGGGTGCGGAGCTCGCGTACGAGGGTGTTTTTCTCGATCCTCTCCTGTTCGGCGAGGACTTCGACAACCCGGCGCAGGTACTTTACCTGCTCGGCGAGGACTCGTTCGAGATCGCAGGCAAAGTCGATTTCGTCGAGCGAGACCTGTGAGAGAAGCTTATCCATGAATCCTTCTGTCTCCATAGTGTTGATTTTCGCGGGGTAGTGGCCGGGATTCGAGGACAGATGACCGTAAACAGAGTGAACCTCCCGATCTTTCGACGGGAGGAATGTGATGTAGGGCACACTTGAGCCTGTTGCGTAAACATTTTTACTACTCATCTTCAAGCATACCCCCTGATTTCAAGCATTTTACCACAGAGAGCGCTGAGAAATTGAGAGATCGGAAGATTGAATCCTAGTTACCGCACAGTATAAACAGACGCACAACTCTCCAATTGCCTACTTCTTGACCCGTCTGTGCTTGGTTTTCCGAGTTGGTCTGGACTTCGTTGTCTATCCTGGCTAACTTGACACGATACCGTTATTCGCATATGTCGCTGGGGGTAAGGCCGTCATAAATGGGATCTTCCCGCATCGAAAAAATCGGGGAGATCGGTTTGACCCGGGAGCTTTGTTTCGAGATACTCCTCCTTGGGTTAAGAAAGGGTGAGGGGGTGCATGGTGAAAAAGTTGGTCGTGCTGGTCGGCCTCTCCGGGTCTGGAAAGACGACGTTTTGCGAGAAACATCCAGAGTGGGCAGTGGTGTCGAAGGATCACATCCGCCGAATGATCTTTCATCGGGATTTCGATCTTCCTTATGAGGAAGCGGTGGACCGGATCTTCGCCACTGCCCTTGTTGAGGCGGTCGATTCCCCTGCGGAGATCATCTGTGTTGATAATACCAACCTTACACGCGAGGAGCGGCATTCCTTGATCGAGGTGGCTCGTCTCTCAGGACGTGAACCGACCGCCTATGTCATGCCCCTCCCCTCCCTTGAAACCCTGTACAGCCGAAAACAAGCCCAACTTCAGGAGCTCGCGTCTGAGCATCCGGAGATCCAAGTGGGTGGGTTCGAGAGAGCTCGCTACGAGCGGATCTATCGCTCCTACGAGCCGGTCAGCGATGATGAGGAGTTCGCCAGGGTGATACGCGAGGTGGCCCCTCTGCAGCCGCGAAAGCCCAAAACGATCCGCAAGGTGCGCCGCGCACGCGTTAAGAAGGTACCCGAACTCAAACCGCTTCCCCTCTTTGCGCAATAGATAGAATGGAAAGAGCGCCCGAGATTGAGGATCAGGGCGCTCTTTCTTAGATCGGTCTTTGTTAAGGGCGACGCATGCGTCGCCCTTAGCCGCTAAGCGGCTGCCTGGTTCACAAAAGAGAGAAAGTCCTTCTCGGGGATAGCCCCCTCGAAGCTCGTCTCCTCGTTCAGCACGACCTTGGGAACCGCCATCACACTGTAGCGGTTGGAAAGCTCGGGAAACTCGTTCGCCATCACCATATTCGCTGTTACCTTCTCCGATTCCATCGCCATCATGTGCGCGGTGCGCAACGCTCGTGTGCAATAGGGGCACCTTGGTGTGACAAAAACCTGTATGTGTACAGGCTTCTCCAGTTGAGAGAGCTTTTTCTTGGTCACTTCGGATAGGGTAGTCTTTCCCGTTCCGACATCGATGATATCTTCGATCAACGAGGGAAACTCGTACCCGGAAGGGATCCCAAAGAAACGGATTCCATAGTCACGTTCCCCTTCGACGATTATGGCAGGAACGCGGTTGACTCCGTAAACATTCGCCTTCGCTTTATCCTGTACTAAGTCGTAGATGATGAGCTCGATCTTCTCGGAGAGACTGGCAGCCTCTTCCAACAGTCCGTGTGTGTCTCGACAGGAGGTACATTCGAACTCCTGGGTGAAGAGGACGAGCCTCACCGGTTTGGTCAGCTTCGCAAACTCCTTCTCGAGAGACTGACGGTCCTTCTCTTTGAGTAGGGACATTGGTTCACTCCTAGTTCAAGTCGAGCAAGGAGTCGATTCGTGGTCGGTCGAATCCCACGATGATCTCCCCGTCGATATCGATGACGGGTACCCCTTGCTGCCCGCTCTTCTCCACCATCTCCATCGCCCGGCCCATGTCGGCTGAGACGTCGCCATCCTCAAACTCAATCTCTCTCTTGCGCAGGTAATCCTTCGCTGCCTGGCACCAGGAACAGGTCGGTGTGCTGTAAATAGTGATGTCGTGATTCATTCTATATCCTCCTTCCTTATTATTTCGATCAATCCGTTGACGCGATTGTCCAGCCGATAGCAGTTTCGCGAGCCGTTCTTCTCCTTGATCAGGATTCCGGCGCGTTCGAGTTTCCCAAGGTGATAGGAGATCGCCGGTTGGCTCAAATTCAGTCGGTCGAGGATCTCCTGGCACTCCACACTCCTGCCGGACAGCATCATCACAATCTGCAGACGGGCATCGCTAGCCAGTGCGGAGAAGACCCGGATCCACTCTCGTTGCCTCTCGTTGTCGATCATAGCTTGCTCATCTCCTTTCATCAGCGTAGGATGATACACGGAGCGTTCGAATTTGTCAAATATTTAAATAATTAAATAAGTGGAGGAGAAATGGGAAGAACCGTGATAAAGCTTGTCGAAGGGATGAAGTTCGTCGGTCAGGGGAAGAGCGGGCACCCGGTGATGATGGATAGCGCGCCTGCATCCGGTGGGAGCGACAGCGCAGCGCGGCCGGTGGAGGTCCTCCTTGCTTCCCTCGGAGGGTGCACCGGGATGGATGTTGTCTCCATCCTGAGCAAGATGAAG
>JAUWNQ010000059.1 GCA_030612565.1 Candidatus Bipolaricaulota bacterium
GGGCCACGTAGATGCGCAGCAAGGGAAGGTTACATCACCGATCCCTCTCCCTATAACCCTCAATCGCCCGCACGCACCACGCCTCTTTTCTACAGCCGACGGCCTGTGTCTTTTCTTCTTAGCGCGAAATGCCGCAGGTAATAATCGCCTCTTTATGCAGAGCTTAAACAGTGAGGGAACCCCGGTCGGAGATCCCGTTCCCATTTCGCCCTTCGAACAACGGCTTGAAGCCTATGATGTGGTCGCATGTCAGCGCGGCTTCTGCGCCCTCTGGAACGTGGCAAACGGTGGCCTCTGGGCGCAAGCGCTGGATGACCATGCGATCCCGCAAGGTTCAGCGATACTTCTCTACGAACTGGGAGGACCGCCTAGTGCCCTGGTGGATCAGGCGGGCAGGTTGCACGCGGTCTGGCTTGCTGCCCCAAACCCAAACCGTCGGACTCTTATGTATGCCACCTTCCCGGACGAGGACTTGACGGAAGTTCCCGTCCTTAATCTATGGGAAACCGGGGCAAGTATCGGCTCAATCTTTTCTCCCCCAGCTCTAGCCTTGGAAGAAAACTGGGTATATGCCTTTATCTCTCTGGAGCACCGGAGCGGTCTCAAACAAGGAAGTTCAGAGACGTATGTCACTACGTTTCCCATTGACTCAGCGGCGCAGACCCAGACATTCCTGCTCAGCTTGCCCGATCGAATTCCAGAGGACTACACATGCTGCACAGAGGGATTAAGCTTGGCTCCCTTACCACCCGAGGGTGCACGCCGCCCCACAGATACCCTCAGTCCGACTACAGTTCCTGGGCAGCGTGGGTACGCTTTGGTGAGTGTGGGGGTGAGGATGGGAAGCATCGAGGGAGGAGAGATACAACCAGCCTTGGTTGTCTTCCATGAAGGGAAGCTGGTGGGATGGTCTCCAATTGCAAAAACGAATGGCCTTTCCCTCTTTCCACAGGCACGCCGGTCACCGGATGGTTGGCACGCTCTCTGGCTGGACATGCTCGGCTATGGTGACTACCGCGCTTACTACGCCAGCACAGCACCTGGGGAGCGCTCCTCACTGGACCGGCTGGTCCCCGCCGATGTGCTTAACATGGTACTGATCGCGCTTTCCGGCATCGTGTCCGGCATAGCCTTCGTACCCCTCTTCCTTATGGCTGCTGTCCCTGGTTTGTTGCTGATCGTGGGGCATTATATCTTCGGTGGATTGGGCAATGTGAACACCTGGCGGATGAAGACCCTTCTGGTGGTGGGGCTGTTGCCCTATGCGTTTCTGAAGGTGCTTCTTACCGCTGGGGTTATGCCACAGGTCCCCTTCAGCCAGTGGATGGCTTCTGAACTATCCCAGATTTTAACCATCGGACTGCCCTTTGCCTTCCTGGGAGTGGATGCGCTGGTTCTCCTGGTCTATTTGTGGCGTGCGCAGGAGCCGGGGCTTCTCCCCGCTTGGGCCCTGTTCGTAGGAATGGACATTGCTCTAACGGTAATAGTGTTAGGTCCTCTGTTTGGGGGAGCATGAAGGCGTAAGGTTATTGCCTTTACGTTCGTTTGAACCGGCGATCGAGTTCCTCGCGGGAGATCGTAAAGATGATCGGCCGCCCGTGCGGGCAGGTGTAGGGGTTCTCCAGCGTCATCAAGCGATCGACGAGGTTTTGCTGTTCCTGCAGTGGGATTCGATCTCCTGCCTTGATCGCCGCTCCGCAGGCGAGTTCGGAGAGGAGGTGGTCGAACAGGGCCTCTCTCACTTTTTCTCCCCGTGCCAGCTGCTCGACGATCTGCTCGATCGTACCCTGAAATCCGTACCGGCTCTGCCCTTCTGCGAGGAGACTCGGGTACTCCCGCAGGATGAACGTCCCTCCTCCGAACTCGTCGAGGACGATCCCAACCTTGGCGAGTTCCTCTCTCCCCGCAATAAGGAGTTCGGCGCTCTCGAAGGGTAGTTCGAGACGGACCGGGAGGAGGAAAGCCTGTCGCGGGATCTCTCCACGCGCAAGCTCAGCCCGGAGCCCTTCGTAGAGTATCCGTTCGTGGGCAATATGCTGATCCACGATCTCAAGGCCGGTCGGTGTCTCTACTAGGAGGTACGTCCCCTGGAGCTGCCCGATGACGCGGCGATCGCTTCCAACTCTCACTTTTTCTGTGGCACGCTCTGCCTGCCGAACAGAGACGGCCCCTTGCAGGTCGAGTGGGAGAGCGGAGGATCCCTGCGTGGAATGGGGCTGCGTCCGTTCCTGGCCATCTTGCTTTCCCTCTTGAGGGAGGAACGGGGAGACGACGTAACGCGATGAGAGGGCGCCTTGCAGGGCACGGGTGAGCGCCTCCTGTACTAGACGGGGTTCGGCGAAGCGGATCTCCTCCTTGCGCGGATGCACGTTCACGTCCACCCCTTCGAGCGGAAGGTCGATCATGAGGACCGCGAGCGTGTAGGACCCATGGCGTAGGATTCCCTGGTAGGCGCTCGCGAGCACGTAGGAGAGGGCGCGATCGCTCACCGGGCGGCCGTTGATGCAAAAGAGTTGATCGCGGCGGTTACCGCGCTTGATATCGGGTGGACTGATGTAGCCTGTGATTCGGATCCCATTGTGCTCGATCTCGATCGGGATGAGCTGTTGCGCGACCTGTGCCCCGTAGATCTGGGCGATCCGGTCGAGGAGTACTTTCGCACGTGGGGCGGAAAAGACGAGTCTCTCCCCGTGCTTGAGGGACCACCCGACCTTTGGAGAGGAGAGGGCAAGCCGGTGAAGGACACGATTGGAGTGGAAGAACTCGGTGCGGGCCGATCCGAGGAAGCGTGCCCGTGCCGGGAGGTTGAAGAAGAGGTCCCTCACTTCTATTGTCGTTCCGGGTGCCCGTGCTGCTGGGATCGGTCCATCGATCCTGCTGGCCTCAACCTGCACGCTATACGCTTCTTCCTGCTCCCGTAGGCGAGAGGTGATCTTCACTCGGGCGACCGCGGCGATGCTCGCCAGTGCCTCGCCACGAAACCCTAAGGTGGTGATTCTGTCGAGGTCCGCCTCCAATGCGATCTTGCTCGTGGTGTGTTTCTCCACGCAGAGGCGCAGATCGTCCGCGTCCATCCCTTCCCCGTCGTCGCGGACGACGATCGCGCTCTTCCCCCCCTCTCCCAGTTCGATGGCGATAGTCTCACTTTTTGCGTCGATTGCGTTCTCCACAAGCTCTTTCACCACCGATGCAGGGCGTTCGATCACCTCACCAGCAGCGATCTTTCGCGCTAAATGCTCATCCAATCGTTTGATCTTCATCGTCTCTCAAGCCTAGCGTATTCAACCTCTCCCCACAACACCTTGGCGGCTACCACGAGAATGAGGTATCGTAGGCGAGGAGGAGGGTGAAATGAACACGATCAGTGACCTGCGGAAGGCCCTTGGCCTCTCTACCACAAATCAGGTTCGGAACAGGATCGAAGCGATCAAGGATATACTCTCAGAATACTTGCGACGAGGGCCCAACAACCAGATCCTGATTACGGACGACGGCGTTGCCTTGCTCCGGCGGCTGCAGGATCTCTACGATAGCGGGCTAACCATGACCGAAGCGAGTGAAGTTTTGCGCAGTAACACCAATAAAAAGTCATCAATCAGTGATGCAGTTCCGACTGGTTTCGTATCAAACCGGATAAATGTCGGGGGCGATAGCGCGCTGATCGCCGCGCTGAAGGAGGAGATTGCCTTCCTGCGCGAGCGTGTCTCGTTCCTCGAGGAGGAACGTCGTGGCAAGAGCGACAGGACGAGGCCACCGGCGTGGTGGGAAGGGCTACGGGGGGATCTTTAACATGGGACTCAATCTTCCGCTTCATGGGAACGAACGCTTGCAGCAGGTTGTCGAACGGATAGATGCGTCTGCGCGTCTCGCGACGTTGTGGACCGCATCGAACGTGACCGCGATCGATCGGATGCACATCAACGACCACGGGCCGGTGCACATCAAGATCGTCACTAACATCGCCTTGAAGCTGTTGCGCCTACTTGAGGAAGGCGGAGTGGCATCGAGTGTGGTAGTGAACTACCAGATGGATCCTGAGGATGCGGAGGTGGTCGTCTGCCTGGCCTCGGTCCTGCACGATATCGGTCATGTCATCCACCGGGAGAATCACGAAGAGCTCTCCCTTGTTCTCGCCCCGCCGCTCATCGAGGATTTCCTTGCCGACCTCTATCCCGAAAAAGAGGCGATGATTCTCACAGGGGAGGTCCTGCACGCGATCTACGCCCACCGCCGCGATATTCAGCCCCTGACCGTGGAAGCGGGAGTGGTAAAGATAGCCGATGCGCTGGACATGGAGTCAGGCCGGGCACGCATCCCGTTCAAGAGCGGATCGGCTTCGATCCACTCCGTCTCCGCGATGGCGATCCGTAAGGTGCTGATCATGAAGGGGGAGGAGCGGCCGGTGAAGATCGACATCGAGATGTCGAACTCCGCAGGGATCTTTCAGCTCGATAACCTCCTGCGCGAGAAGATGAAGCGCTCGGGGATCGCTGAGCACTTCGAGGTGATCGCCGAGGTCAAGGGAGAAGAGGAGAAGATCGTCACTCGATACACGATCGAATGAGAGGCCCGTAAACCGCCTCATCCGCCTCGATCTTGCTTGGATATAGGTGGACGAGGAATGGGAGTGACACCGCCCGTTCTTGTCGTGAACTATCAAACCCGCTTGTCTACGCTATTTCAAGCCACGGAGAGAACTTTCGCAACAAAAGTACCCTTTTGTTGCGACACCTGTCGCGCACCTTCCTCGCGCCTTCGGCTACCGTTCAAGCGGCAAAAGGGAGGAAAGATGCCGCTTGAGATCACGCACGAGGACTTCATAACGCCGT
>JAUWNQ010000055.1 GCA_030612565.1 Candidatus Bipolaricaulota bacterium
TTGGCGACGAGGACGCGCTGATTCGCGTCGATATGTCCGAGTATATGGAGCGTTTTTCCGTCTCTCGCCTTACCGGAGCCCCTCCGGGATACGTCGGTTACGAGGAGGCCGGTGAGCTGACGGAAAAGGTCCGCCACCGCCCCTATTCGGTAATCCTATTCGATGAGATCGAAAAAGCACACCACGATGTGTTCAACATCCTGCTACAGGTTATGGAGGACGGAATCCTCACCGATTCACAAGGTAGGAGGATAGACTTCCGTAACGCCGTTCTTATCATGACCTCGAACGTGGGGAGCGAGATGATCACCGATCGAGACACCCTTGGGTTCAGCGACACCGAGGTCGATTCGGCGGAGTCCTACCAGAATATGAAAGACAGGGTGTTAGGTGAAGTGCATAAGTCATTCCGCCCGGAGTTCATGAACAGGCTCGACGACCTGATCGTCTTCCATCAGTTGACAAAGGAGCAGGTATTGGAGATCGCCGACCTGATGCTCGGGGAGTTGAAGGAGCGCCTGTGGGAGGAGCACGAGATCACTCTCACCTTCGACGACTCAGCGAGCGAGGTCTTGATCGAGAAGGGGTACGATGCAAAATACGGCGCGCGCCCGATGCGCCGCACGATCGAACAACTGATCGAGAACCCGATCTCAGAGCTGATCCTTTCAGGGACATTCGGCCGCGGCTCGGTTATTCTCGCCGCGGCGGATGGGGAGCAGATAGCGTTCTCCAAAGGGGAGTAGAGTGGGTTTTAGGTGTGGCCAGTGCGGCTATCAATCGGTAAAGTGGCTCGGCCGCTGCCCGAATTGTGGCGAATGGGACACCTTGCTCCCCCTTGCCAAAGAGAGTCGAGATGATCAGGAGATCTCCTCATGGATCGGCGAGGAGCTTCTTCCTATCAGCCAGATCGACCTGGGGAAAGTCGAGCGCCTGACGACCGGAACAGGAGAGATCGATCGCTTGTTAGGGGGCGGACTCGTCCCTGGCTCCGTGATCCTTTTCGGGGGAGAGCCCGGGGTGGGGAAATCGACCCTCCTCCTACAGGTGGCCCAGGAGCTCGCCACGCGTTACGGAAATATCCTCTATATCTCGGGAGAGGAGTCGGCAGCGCAGATCAAGCTGCGGGCGAGCCGGCTCGGGGTGACAGACGATCACCTCTACGTCCTCTCCGAACAGAGGCTGAGCCTCATCCTCGCCGCAGTCGAGCGGGTGTCACCACACGTCCTGATCGTCGACTCGATTCAGACAACCCTCTCTTCAGAGGTTCCCGGCGAGGCGGGGAGTATACGGCAGATGCGGGAGACGAGCGCCGAGTTGACCCGCCTCACAAAGGCGCGCAAGATGACGACCTTCCTCGTGGGACATATCACCAAAGGGGGGGCGTTCGCCGGACCGAAGACGGTCGAACACCTAGTCGATGTCGCGCTCTACCTCGAGGGGAGCCGGGGAGAGGACGTGCGGATCCTCCGGTCGGTGAAGAATAGGTTCGGCGCGACGAATGAGATCGTTGTCTTCCAGATGCAGTCCAGCGGGTTGAGAGCGATCACCGACCCGTCCCGCTTCTTTCTCGAAGAGCACCAGGCAGAGTCCCGCGTGGGGACCGTCGTCGTTCCTGTTCTCGAAGGGACGCGTCCGATCCTGGTGGAGCTGCAAGCCCTGGTCTCGCCGACAGGAGGCTATGGCACACCACAGCGACGCTGCACAGGTTTGGATTACAACCGGGTGCTGTTGCTCTTAGCGGTCATCGAACGCCAACTTGGGGTGCACACCGGTGGCGCCGATGTCTACCTGAGCATCGCCGGAGGATTGGAGACACGGGAACGCGCACTCGACCTTGGAGTCGTTGCGGCAGTCATCTCCAGCCTCCGCAACCGCCCCCTTCCCAAGCGGACTGTTGTCATCGGCGAGGTCGGTCTCTCCGGGGAGGTACGCGGGGTGAAGAAACTGCGCGAGCGGATCACCGAGGCAGGCAAACTCGGTTACGAACAGGTGATCATTCCAGCAAAAGGAAAACCCTCCTCGCGAACAAAGGTGGAGATAGTCCCGGTGGCAACGATCAACGAAGCGATGGACGCCCTCGCGCTCGGGTAGGATGATTGAGCAATTGAACGATTTAGTGATTGAATGATTGAGCGATTTAACACCGCAATCTCCCGATCACTCAATCATTCAATCGCTAAATCGAAATAAGGGGGAGCAATGAATGATACTCGCATGGAGATGTTGGAGAAGGCGGTCGCCGCGCTCAAGGCGCGACTCCCGAAGAAACCAGGGGTTACACCAGAGGTTACGCCAGAGATTGCGCTTGTCCTTGGATCGGGCCTCTCAGAGGCGTTCAGTATTCCTGAGGGAGGAGTGCGCATCCAATGGGGAGAGATCCCTGGATTTCCGCTTCCGACCGTGGCCGGACACAGCGGGGAATTCTGGGCCGGGGAGATCCACGGAAAGATGGTCCTTGTCCAGCGGGGACGGACACATTTCTACGAGGGCTACTCCTTGGACGAGGTCGTTTTCGCCACGCGTCTCTTCGCCCTTCTCGGGATCAAGACCCTCATCGTGACCAACGCCTCAGGCGCGATCAACCGCGAGTACTCTGCTGGAGATCTTGTACTGATCTCCGATCACATCAACATGTTGGGAGAAAACCCATTGCGCGGAGGTAACTTAGACAGACTCGGACCGCGCTTCTCCGACATGTCCGCTGCATACAGCCCACGCCTGCGCACACTGGCCAAAGATGCAGCAGAAGAGGAGAAGATCGCGCTGCGAGAAGGAGTGTACCTTGCCGCGCTCGGACCTTCCTACGAAACCCCGGCCGAGATCCGCGCCTTCCGCGCCATGGGAGCGGACCTTGTAGGGATGTCGACCGTTCCCGAGGTGATCGTCGCCGCACACGCCGGTATGGAGGTGCTCGGGATCTCCTGTGCGACGAACCTCGCTGCGGGGGTCGATCCAAGCGCATCTCTCTCCCATGAGGAAGTGATCGAGACGACCCGGCGCGTAGGGGAAACCATGCGACGGCTGTTGTTCGCGGTGATCAAACGCCTGGGGTCGGATTTTGACTTGTGACTTTCTTTAGTACGGCGGGAAAATTCAAAAATCAAGATCTGAACCCGCGGACAGAATAGCGCCAACTTCGATGAATAGGGATGTCTGATACCTTGCATCGCTTGAGTCCATCTGTATAATCTCGCCGCCGTGCTCGGAGGGAAATTTCCCCTTTTTTGAGGAGGCGAATCGTTTCAACGACTTTAGGAGGTCGTAGATATGGCCGATGCCCCAACTCTAAACCCGTTCGAAATCGCGCAGAAACAGCTTGACAAGGCCGCGAAGGCGCTCAACCTGGATCCGCAGATTACCGCTATCCTCAGGGAACCGCTGCGCACCTTCGAGATGCGTCTCCCTGTGCGTATGGATGATGGCACGATCAAGGTCTTTCATGGTTTTCGCGTTCAGCACAACGATGCTCGCGGACCAACAAAGGGAGGGATTCGTTTCCATCCAAATGAGACGATCGACACGGTGAAAGCGCTCGCTGCCTGGATGACATGGAAGTGCGCCGTTGTCGATATCCCCCTTGGGGGAGCGAAGGGGGGAGTCATTGTCGACCCCTCTACCCTGTCCAATGGGGAGAAGGAGCGCCTCTGCCGGACATGGATGGAACAGATGTGGAAGAACGTGGGAAATCGCGTCGATATTCCCGCCCCCGATGTTGGGACCACTCCTCAGATGATGGGATGGATGATGGACGAGTACAGCAAGCGGGTCGGTGAATACACCCCTGGTGTGATCACCGGAAAGCCGCTTGGCGGTGGTGGCTCACTCGGACGGACGGCAGCTACAGGTTTTGGGGTGATCGTCACCGTACGTGAGGCGTTGAAGGTATTGGGAATCGATTCCCACGGGGCGACCGCGGCGATTCAGGGATTCGGAAACGTCGCCCAATACGCAGCGCTCAACTTTGTCAACATGCTCGGTGGCAAGGTTGTCTGTGTCTCCTGTTGGGATCGGGACGACCGCAAGGCATACACCTTCAGCAATGAGCATGGTATCGATGCAAAATACCTGCAGTCGATCACCGATCAGTACGGCACGATCGATAAGGAGCAGGCTAAAGCCGCCGGATACACAATCGAGGACGGGGATGCATGGTACAACAAGGACGTCACAGTCCTGATTCCTTCGGCGTTAGAGAACGCCATTTCCCCTGAGGTTGCTGAAAAGATCAAGCCGAACGTCAAGATCCTTGCCGAGGCAGCGAACGGGCCGACCGTCCCTGAAGCCGAGCCGATTCTCGAGCAGAAAGGAATCTACGTAATTCCCGATTTCCTGTGTAACGCTGGCGGGGTAACCTGTTCCTACTTTGAAGGCGTGCAGAACGACATGAACTTCTATTGGACAGAGGAAGAGGTGAACGAGAAGCTGGACCATAAGATGAAGGAGGCCTTCTACGGTGTCCACAACATGGCCCAGTCGGCGGGCGTCGACAACCGTACAGCAGCCTATATGATCGCTGTGCAGCGTGTCGCGACAGCGATGCGTCTGCGCGGTTGGGTCTAGCCCATCTCTTGAGTAAGCCGGAATAAATACGAGGCGGGCCTCTCGCAAGAAGAGATAGGCCCGCCTTTTGTTTCTGAGCGCAGGCTTGCCAAGCAAACCTTATAGGGCTAAAATGCGGATAGAATGACTATTAACGCCACAATGATCGAGGAGAGAAGGGAGTTTCTGGCGAGCAGCTTCCCCTCCCTGGAACCAGAAGAAGTCGATTAATTACAGCAGATATCCCTTGAAGTTAACTATGATAGAGGAGAGTTCATTGCTCAAGAGGGATCTTATGCTGCCGGGGTATATATCGTACAATCCGGGCTCGTCTCGATCGGCAAATACGCAAGCAAAGGGTGGGAGAAGCGCACTCTCCGGTTCCTTGCGGTCAGCGAGATGTTCGGCTTGGAGACGGTCTTTCTAGAACGGGACCCAGTTAATGTGCAGTTTGCAAAAGCGCTCATGGAATCCTCCTTAATCTTCTTCGAGCGATCGAACATT
>JAUWNQ010000006.1 GCA_030612565.1 Candidatus Bipolaricaulota bacterium
TTCCTCGTGCACGGTGAAAAGGAGTCACTTGAGGGGTTCAAGGAGGCGATCGGGAGAAGACTCTCCACAGATGCGCAGATCGCGATCTGGAAGGAGACCGTGGTTATATAGTGGATTCCTTCCGCTCGAAGGTGGTGATCAGTTCGGGAATCTTGGCGAAGTTATCTGTCACGTGATCGGCCACCCGTTCGAGCTCAGCGTCCTTGGGGTTGAAGGCGATGCCCAGGCCGACGATCTCCATCACCGGAACGTCGTTCATGTGGTCGCCTACGTAGCAGATCTCGGAGAGGGCAAGCCCTCTCTCTGTCGCGATCTCTCGCATTACCTCCGCCTTCTTCCACAGGTCGACGATCGTCTCGCTCTCCCCTGTGAAGTGCCCGTCTTCAACGATCAGGCGGTTAGCAACAGCAAACTCCAGCCCGAGGTCCTCGCAAACGCGCTCTGCGACAAGGGCCACCCCAGAGGAGAGGATTCCCAAGCGGTAGACCCCGCGTAACTGCGCGATCGCCTGCCTGACACCGGACGCGTAAGGGGGTGGAAAGATCCGCTCGGTTATCCGGATTACAGGGATCCCGATGAGAAGCTCGGCATCCTTCTTCACCCACTCGGAGTAGGCCTCGCGCCGCGGGAGGTACTCGGAAAGGAGGCGTTCCGACGCTTCTTGCATCCCGGCGGCGGCCGCAATCGCTCCCCAGCTCGATTCGAACTCGACCCCATGGTAGCGAACGAGCGTCCCATCAAGATCGAAGATAACCGCCTTGATCTGCTCCATCTTCAGTTCTCCTTGTGTTTACACTGCTTCCGTTGAAGAGCGCAAGGCAGACAATACTCACGCTTTGCTTTCCATGCTTCCAACACTCTCTCTTCCGCGGATGCGCGGCTCAACGACTCACCAGTGTGGCAAGCACCATGCGCGCCACGCCCTCGTCGATCTCAGGGGGTACAGGCTGAACCTGTGCGGAGAGTTTTTCCCCTCGCAGAGCAAGATACTCAAGCGACAGGGCTTGCAAGGCAAAGGAGATATCCATGATCTCTACTGGGTGGCCATCAGCCAAGGCAAGGTTCACAAGTTCTCCTTCGCCAAGGAGGTAGACCGTGCGCCCGTCAGGGAAGCGATAACCCTCAACTCCGGCACGCGCCTGATAGCGCTCCTCCGCAAGACGATCGAGTGCCGCCTTATCGATCTCATAACCGAAGTGCCCGGCGTTGGCAAGGAGCACGCCGTCTTTGCACCGTCGCAGCACCTTCTCATCTATCACGCCGGCACGGCCGGTCGCTGTGATCACAAAGTCGGCTCGTTCCATACCATCCTCGAGAGAGACCACCTCATACCCTTCCATCACCGCCTCTACGGCCTTTATCGGGTCGAGCTCTGCTACACAGACCCGCGCGCCCAACCCCTGCGACCTGAGGGCGAGCCCCTTGCCACACCAGCCGTAACCCACGATAAGCACGGCCTTCCCCGCTACCAAGAGGTTGGTAGACCGCATGATGGCATCCCAGACGGATTGCCCGGTGCCGTAACGGTTGTCGAACAAGTATTTCATCTTTGCGTCGTTCACCGCAATCGCCGGAACGGAGAGTTTCCCTTGTTCTTCGAGTCCCTGAAGGCGCTCGACCCCGGTCGTCGTCTCTTCACAGATGCCGATAAGTTGTGCTGTGGCTTCTGCGTTCTGCTCCTGCACGCGAACGACAACATCGCCTCCATCCTCGACAATGAGTGTGGGAGAGAAGCTTAGGAGTTTGCCGATGTTGTTTTCATGCTCTTCCGGCGCTTCGCCATGGCATGCGGCCACCGTGATTCCCTCAACCTCGGAGAGGGCAGCAACGGTCTCGTCTTGCGTGGAAAGGGGGTTACTCCCGATGACGTACAACTCTGCACCTCCAGCGTGGAGAGTCAATACGAGGCTCGCTGTTTTGGCCTCAAGGTGAAGAGCCGCCCCAATACGATGGCCGGTAAAGGGCTGCTCGCGTTCGAACCGCTCCCGTATTTCAGCAAGGAGAGGCATGTGCCCTTGAGTCCAACGAATCTTCCTCCAACCCTTCTCAGATTGAGTTCCCATCTTCCTCCTTGTCACCGCTCTCTGTCACCCAGGACGATCGCGGCCCTGCAGCGGTTACTATCCGCTCGGACGTTCGACCTGTTGGCACAGCCAGAATAGCTGTACAGTTTCTTCCACCTTCTCGGCTAGGATCAGGGCTTCTTGGAGCGTGGTCCCCACTGCCACTGCTCCATGATAACCGACGAGTGCTACCTTCGCGTCAGCCAGAGCATCGGCCACTGCCTTGGCTAGGTCCCAGGTGCCAGGGGCAGCGTGTGCCGAAACTGGAAGCGCTTCCCCAAAGAGAATCCTCCCTTCATCATGTACAACCGGAACAGATCGAAACGAGATCGCTGCTGCGGTCGCATATGGGGAGTGTGTGTGAACGATCGCCTGAACATCCCGGCGCGCTCGGTAGATCGCCGCGTGCATCCGCCACTCTGAGGACGGATCGCCACTGCCGGAGAACTTCTTGCCCTCATGATCGATTTCTACTATCTGATCGGATTCGAGATTCTCGTATGGGATCCCGCTCGCGGTGATGAGCATCCGCTCTCCCAATCGCATTGAGACGTTCCCTGAGCTCCCGCGAACAAGGCCTAAACCGGCCATCCGCCGTGCCGTCTTCATCACCTGTTCACGCAAGGAGTCCAACAGCTCTGGCCCTGCAAAGCTCATCATTCAAGACCTCACTTCCACGCTTAAGCGGTTGTTCTGCTCTTGGCCTCCAGGCCTGATCTTACCTGGCCGGTGCCCGACTCTCACTGTAGTCACCAAGGTGCACCGACCCCGGCGACCCATAAGCGCTAACTTAAGGCTATCTTCTATAGACCGCGGTTTCCGATTGTTAGTATGCACCGTCATTCCGGCGAACCCCGGATCGGAGTCCGGGGCAGGCGCCGGAATCCAGTCAAATAATCGTTCCATACAAATCCTCCCAATTAGGATTGCTTTTTTCGACCAATTCCAGTTTCCAGACTCGCTTCCAATTCTTTAACATCTTTTCCTTCCTGATAGCTGATTCCATGGTTTCGTGCAGCTCGTACCAAACCAGTTGATGGACACTGTATCTTTCAGTGAATCCTTTCACTACATTGTTTTTATGTTGCCATGTCCTTTTGATTAGGTCTGACGTTACACCAACATAAAGCGTACCATTTCTTTTGTTCGCCAGAATATATACTGCGGGCTGCCTATTCATATGTTATTCTCTGGATTCCGGCTTTCGCCGGAATGACGAATGCCCCAGAACACTGTGTTCTTAAGTTAGCGCTTATGCCCCGGCGACCCCAGCCCGTCCCACGTGGAGCGGTCGAAGCCCCACGTCACAATGTAACAGAATCTCCTTCTGCTTCTCTGTTATACTGCTGTTTCCTCTCGATTTCAAACCGGTAGGGGGAGCGAAACACTCCAACTTCCGTGATGATAGCCGAGACTAGGCGAGCTGGGGTCACGTCGAACGCTGGATTCCACGCCTGCGTGCCCTTGGGGGCAAGCCTTACTCCAAAAGGAGAGAGCACTTCCTCTTCCTCCCGTTCTTCGATCGGAATCTCAGCCCCGCTTGTAAGACTTGTATCGAGAGTTGAGGTGGGCGCAACGACGTACAAAGGGATCCCATGGTGGTGCGCAAGAACGGAGAGGGCATAGGTACCGATCTTGTTGGCCACATCGCCGTTCTGTGCTATTCGATCCGCCCCGGCGAGAACGGCGTCGACCTCCCCGCGCGCCATGAGGTACCCTGCCGCGGAGTCCACGATCA
This sequence comes from Candidatus Bipolaricaulota bacterium, assembly GCA_030612565.1. The sequence continues at coordinate 3,802 of JAUWNQ010000006.1, forward strand.
ACTGAAACGGAATCCCTTCCTGAATAAGTTCCCAGGCGGTAAGCCGTCCACCCTGGAGCCTGGGCCGCGTTTCACAAACATAGACCTTGCGAAGCTTTTTCGCCTCCCAGGCTGCGCGAACTACCCCCAACGCCGTCCCATAGCCCCCAGTAGCCAGGGCACCAGCGTTACAGATCGTAAGGACACGCGCGTCCTGGGGGAGGAGATCAGCACCGTAGCTTCCCATCCGCCGATTGGCCTCGATATCCTCTTTGTGAATCCTCCTTGCCTCGGCAAGGAGAGCCTCCCTAAGCTCGATAGATCCGTCGTTCTTGTGCTCCTGGAAGACCTGTTCCAGCCGTTCGGTAGCCCAGAAGAGGTTCACGGCTGTTGGCCGCGTTCTGCGGAGCTCCGCCGTTACTTGAGCAAAACGTACGGTGAGATCCCTTCCTTCAGTTTGTTCCTGCATCCCCAGTACTATCCCATAGGCCGCGGCGATCCCGATCGCGGGCGCACCACGCACCTTCATTTGCCGGATTGCATCCGCCATGTCCAGGTAGTTGGTGATCCGCAAGACCACTTGCCTTAATGGGAGCTGCGTCTGATCTACAAGATCAACTCCTCCCTCTCGGTAGACAAGTGGGGTCGGCAAACCCTGGAACTCAGGAAGGTTCGTGTTGTTCATTGTTTGACGTAGTGCTTGCCCAATGCAGCAGGGACGTTGGCCCGCCGGATGAAGAAGGCCAGTACAAGGACAGTCAACAGGTAAGGAAGCATGATCGAGAACTGACTCGGGATGTAACTCTGCAATCGCATCTGGAGAGCATCGATAAACCCGAAGAGAAGAGCCGCTCCCAACGCTCCCACCGGAGAGTAGTTCCCGATAACCATCGATGCGATTCCGATGAACCCGCGACCTCCGACCATTCCGGAGGTGAACCGACCGACACTGTTGAAGAAGAAGGCCCCGGCCAGGCCACAGAGCACGCCATTGAGGATTGTGTAGATGTAGCGCGTTCGATGGACGTTGATTCCAGCCGTATCTGCTGCTTCAGGTTTCTCACCGACCACGCGCAGGCGCAAGCCCCACTTGGTGCGAAAGAGGAAGATCTGCGATGCAACGATGAGAACGAGTGCGGCGCCAGTGATGTACCAGGTATTGACCGTCTCGGAGTACGCAGAGGTCCCGCGCCACCCCCACACCGAACTGGTGATGAACAGCGCCATTCCGGCAACCAGGATGTTGATGCCGATTCCCGATACAACGTGGTTGGCGCGAAAACGGATGCACCACACCGCGTGAAGACCGCCAGCCAGTCCCCCGGCAATGGGCGCAGCAATCAGCGCAATCCATGGGCTTCCAGTGAAGTACGCCACCAGCGCCGCGACCAACCCCCCGAGGACGGCCGTGCCTTCCACCCCTACATTGATGATGCCCACTCGTTCGGAAAACGTCTCACCGAGAGCGATGAGGGCAATCGGGGTCGCCAACCGGAGTGTCGACAGGACGAGGTGGATGGTGAAGATGTCTATTAGGACGTCCATCGGGTTATCGCCTCCTCCAACGAATGAGGTTGCGGATCAGGGTCGGCGCGATGATGAAGAAGATGACCAAGCCCTGTAAAACGGCTGCGATATCGCCCGGTGCAGCGCCCGATCGTTGTACCTGCATGCCACCGGCACGAAGGGCCCCCATCAACAGAGCGGCGAAGATGGCTCCAATAGGGTGAGATCGAGCAATCAATCCCCCGGCGATTCCATCCCAACCGTAACCAGGAGAGAAGCGGCCAATGAATCGGAAATGGGTGCCGAGGACCTCGCCAGCGCCGGCAAGGCCCGCCAACAGCCCGGCAAGGCTCAGTGCAAGGATCAGCTTGCGTCCGATGCAGATCCCACCGTACTCTGCAGCGGGAGGGCTCAACCCAACACTGCGTAGTTCGTACCCCGCCGGAGTTCGGAACAGGTAATACCACACCAATAGAGCAAAGAAGACCGCAACAACTAAGGCCATAGAGACCTGCGTTGGCTTGAGAATCCGAGGAAGAGCCGCGGTCGCTGCAATGCGGACGGTCTGATTGGACCAATACCGGGTATCATGAAGCGGACCGCGGGGAGCAACCAGGTAGTCAGTGAACCCGATTGCGACATAGGAGAGCATCATCGTGGAGACGAACTCATTGACGCCCCGTTTCGCCTTCAGGTATCCGGGGATCCATCCCCAAAACGCACCGGCCAACCCACCGGCGGCCAAGCAAGCGACCACATGGAGGACTATCGGTAGACGAAGGTGCGCCCCCACCACTGCGGCCACCATCGCCCCAATGTACATCTGGCCTTCGGCCCCAATGTTGAACAATCCACAACGAAACGCAATCAGAAAAGAAAGCGACGTGAGAATGATCGGCGTAGCCTTGGTCAACGTCTGCCCGATCGCCAGCTTTCCGCCGAACGCCCCCTTCCACAGATTTATGAAGACTGCGCTCACCGAGAAACCGGCGGCCCAAATGATCAGCGTGCCAACAGCAAAGGCAAGCACGATCGATAGCAGAGTAATCCCCATCTCTCGTAGCAGGGCGGATTGTTTCAACATTGTGCAGCGTGCCTCCTCAGCTTCTACTGGGTTCGTGTATATCTACACAAGACTGGGGTCCGCTGAGCATCAGTTCACCAAGTTCACGACGGTTCGTCTCTTCTGGGTCCTTGATCGCTACGATCTGCCCGGCATACATGACAGCAATTCGATCACTGATCATGAGGATCTCATCCAAATCCATCGAAATCAGAAGGATAGCCGCTCCTTGGTCCCTCATCTTGAGCAGTTGCTCTCGAACGTACTCGATTCCCCCGATGTCCAGTCCCCTTGTCGGTTGCACAGCGATGATCACACGAGGATCTTTAGAAAACTCACGCCCGACAATCAACCGTTGCTGGTTCCCTCCCGACAGGTTCTGCGCCATGATCTGGACCGACGGAGCTTTAACGCCAAATGTCTCGATGATTCGACGCGTGTAATCCGTAATTGCACGCTGATTCTGCCAGAATCGGTTGGGAGCGAATTGGTCTGCTCGTTGTCGTCCAAGGATTACGTTCTCTCGCAGGGAAAAGCCCATGACGAGGCCACGAAGCTGCCGATCGGAAGGAATGTGGGAAATCCCAGCTGCGATGAAATCGCGGGGCCTTTCCTCCGTCAAATCTACGCCGTCGAGTGAGATCGATCCCGACTTGAGCGATCGCAGGCCGGTCAATACCTCCGCGAGTTCGGCCTGGCCGTTTCCCTGGACGCCTGCGACGCCCAGAATCTCGTGCTTACGAAGGTCGAACGATACCTTTTTCAGCGCCACCAGACCACGGTCGTCGCACGCCTCGAGGTCCTTTGCTCGAAGTGCGATTTCCGGCTCACCGGTTGCCTGGCTGCGTCGGACGGTGAACACGACATCGCGTCCGACCATCATCTCGGCGAGCTCCTGTTCGTTTGTCTTCTTAGCGTCCACAGTGCCGACAACGGTCCCTTTGCGTAGGACTGTGATCCGATCGCACATATCGATCGCTTCGCGCAGCTTGTGGGTGATCAGGACGGTGGATTTGCCTTCTTCCTTCAGCTTCATCAGCGCAGCTTCGAGGTGTTCGACCTCCTGCTCGGTGAGCACGGCCGTCGGTTCATCGAGAATCAGGGTATCCGCCCCACGGTAGAGGGCCTTGATGATCTCCACTCGTTGCTGCGCGCCGACGGGGAGTTGGTCGACTCGGGCTTTCGGATCGATGGGAAGCTCATATTGCCTCGAAAATTCTTCGATTCGTTGAACTGCGGTACCTCGATCGAGGAATATGCGTGATTTAATCGGCTCCTGGCCGAGCATGATGTTCTCAGCGACGCTAAGCCTGGGCACGAGCATGAAGTGCTGATGGACCATACCGATACCCAGACCGATCGCGGTGGCTGGACCGTAATGTGCCTGAGGTTCTCCATTGATGATAATCGCTCCCGCATCAGGGCGGTACAGCCCATACAGAATGCTCATAAGCACGGTCTTCCCGGCACCGTTCTCGCCGAGAAGACCGTGTATCTCTCCGCGTTCTAAGGCGAAGTCGATACCATCATTGGCGACGACACCCGGGAAGCGTTTGACGATTCCCCGCATCTCAACCGCGAGCTTAGGCATCGACTTCTCTTGTATCAACCGGTTCGAGACTAGTGTTCGATAACGATGGTGCCGTCAGCGATACCATTTGCAGCTTCAATCAGCTTCATAATGACCTCGCACGGGACCTCAACCTCCGATTCACTCTTGGTGATGTACTGATTCACGTCGAGGTTGCCGACTGCAATCCCCGTTCCGAATCCGAAATCGGTCCGGATTCCGTAGCCGTAGATACCGGGTGCCCACGTACCATTAACGACCTTCATGATCTCGGATTCGACAGCCAAATCGACACGTTTTAGTCCGCTGGCGATGATCACGTCGGCGTGTTCGGGAGCCGTAGCCGCCTGGTCAACGTCGGTTCCGAGGGCGTACCGCCCTTCAGCCTCTTCCGCTGCGGAAAAGACACCGAGGTGCGATTTGCCGGCAGCACCGTAGATTATGTCCGCGCCGGCGGAGTACATCTCACGTGCCAGTTCCGCTCCGAGTGTCGGGTTTGCCCATTCGCCCACGTAGCGCACCAAGACCTCGACATCGGGATTCGCCCACTGAGCCCCCTGCGTATACCCGTTCATGAAGCCGATGATGAGCGGGATTTCCATGCCGCCCTCGAAGCCGACAGTATCTGTCTTAGTCATCATACCAGCGACAACTCCGCACAGGAACGCGCTCTCCCAGTCGTTCGTGACGACCGAGGCAACATTGTCAGCGATGACGACCATGTCGACGATAACGAATTTCTGGCCGGGGTACTGCGAAGCAACGGTCTCAAGTGCCGCCGCTTGGTCGAAACCAATGCAGACAATGATGTCATAGATACCAGCATCAGCGAACTGCAGCTGATAACCTTCGTATTCAGCGATATCGGTCGGTTCCACGTAGTCGAGAACATCTTCAACTGCCACACCGTGCTGCCCTGCGATCGCGGCGGCAGCGTCATTCGCTCCCTTGAAACTCTGATCGTTGAATGACCGGTCACCCAGCCCCCCAGTAGCAAGGATCAAACCAATCTTAGGAGCCTGCGCAAAGCCCAGGCTTGCCACCAACATGACCAAAACCAACGTCACAACACCAACCCATCGTTTCATACCTTCCCTCCTTTGAGATTATGCTGCCTTGAGGCGTCCTGCGCAGCGTCTTACCGATGCTTTACAGAATACCTCTTCACTTTCTAAGAAAATAGCAGGTTTGAATGGAATCGTCAAGTGCTCAGTTTCCCGTTGCCAAGTGAAAGACTGCCTCTAACGCAGCTTCGATTTCGTGAGAGATGGCCCGGTTGACGATCTCTCGATGAGGATCGTACTTGCCGGCTGCGGCCCGTCGTGCGTCGCCGTCTATGGCAAGAATGGCTCCGGCTTGCACACCGCGCAGAGCGGCCACACAGAATATCGCCGCGCACTCCATCTCCACGCAGAGTGCTCCTGCCTGCGACATGATTCCAAAATTCATATCGATCACTCCCCGATAGAAGGCGTCCAGGGTTACGACAACCCCTCGATGGACACTGGCTTCCTGCGCTTGCGCTGCCTTCCAGAGCATATTCGCCACATCGGGATCGGCTAAAGCCGGGTACTCTATGGGGAGAAGCCGTGGGGTAGTTCCTTCATTCCGCACTGCTCCGAGGGCGACCACAAGGCTCCCATCCGTCACGTCATCCTGTAAGGAACCTGCGGTACCCACCCTCAGAAGCACCTGGGCGCCAGCGCGGATCGATTCCTCTGCGCAGATCGCTGCTCCAGGTGCGCCGATCCCTGTAGATACGACGCCCACCGCAACGCCCTTGTAGAACCCCCGATAAGAATGAAACTCCCGGTTCCGCGTGATCTCTTCTGCCTTGTCAAGGTGTTCCGCGATACGGGCCGCCCGGCTAGGATCGCCGGGGAAGAGTACATGAGAAGGGAGGTCGCCGGATGCCAACAACAGGGTGGGAACGCGTATTTCCACTACATACCTCGCCTTTGTTTGTTGCTACAAGCTCAAGAGGCATAACTCTCACAGAACAGCGATACAGCCACTACTTGCCCTCTTGAGAGGGTACTCGTTATCGCACAAGCCTCGCTTTAAGACAGCTCCACAGGTATGAGCCTTCTGCACTCCAATGATCGAGATCCGTCATAATAACACGCGTCGTTTAGGTCATCAAGTTTGAGAGTTTGGCTCTTTGTCGGTTCGAGTGGGTAGACGGAAGATTCAGATCCTGCTCGTCTTGAGTTTTGTCTCTGCGTCGTGCAAAGGTGTTTAGGTGAGCATGTCTTCTGCTGCTTTAAATTCCCTCTCCCTGTTGTGGGAGAGGGTTGGGGTGAGGGGGAACAACCAGGTGTTGACCAACCTCGAAGGCGTGTTGGAACGTACCCTCCCCTTACCCCTCCCATCAAGGGAGGAGAAACAAATTGTGGATTGACCATCTCAAGGGAGCCAAACTGCCAATGTACCCTTCTATGCGTCGAGAGAGAA
>JAUWNQ010000036.1 GCA_030612565.1 Candidatus Bipolaricaulota bacterium
TATAGCAGGAAGTCGGTTGCGGGAAGCACATGGTTCTTCTCATAAACAGCCGTCGCTGAGTGTTCGTCCAGCCGGTTGACCGCCAACCCGTGTGTCGGCGAATAGAGGGCACGGAGCGGGCTGCCCGTCTCAACATCGACCTTTATCTCCACGTGTTCCAGAGGCCACGCTGAGAATCGCTCGGTGTCGAGCGGGTAGCGGTATCGATAGACCCCTTGATCGGCCTGAAGAAGCTCCGTGTACTCGATCTCGATCCGCCGCTCCCCTTTTGCTGGTATGGGATAGATCCGCGCTGCGAGGGTGTCTCGCCCGATGTACTCCAGGAGTGCCGGGTCGATCGCGCGGCGGACGTAGTCCTCGTAGATCGCGCGTGCCTCATCGGCGGGAAGGACTGTCCCTTCCAACGCCTCCCCGTCGCCCCACATCAAGAAATCCGCCACGACCGCTCCCGGTGGCAGCGGGAAGATGTAGCGCCCCTCGATATCCCGGCCCGTGTCATTGCGGAACAGCTGGTCCACGCGCGTTGTCACCACACCGTCGCGGATCTCCACACGAACATGGTGGTAGACGATCGTCAACCAGCCGTGCTCAGGATGGTCTGGGATAATCACCCCGTCGGCAAAGGCACCAAACAAGATTCCACCAACAAGCGTAACCGCGAATAGAACAGACAAACTCCTACGAGTGAATCCTCTCATCGAGATCGCCTCCGAACAAGTAGTTTGCATACCTACACGCGATGCCCTCGCCGTGTTTCGTGCCGGGGTCTATCAAGGCGCTTCCAGCACCCGCTCGTAGATCGCTTCATACTGCGGAACGATCTTGTGATAGTCGAAGTTCACCGCCGCATGGCTCCGCGCCACGGCGGCGAACGCCCTCCGCCGCGGGCAGTCGGAGAGGAGATCGATCGCGTAGGCGGCCATCCGATCGATGTCCCCCACCGGGGCGAGATAGCCGGTTATTCCGTGCTCCACCACCTCTGGGATCCCGCCGACGTCGCTTGCGATGACGGGAACGCCACTCGCCAGCGCCTCCAATGCGGCGAGGCCGAAGCTCTCCGTCTCGCTCGGCAAGAGGAAGAGGTCGGCGGCCTGCAGAATGGGGGCGACGCGATCGACCACACCGATAAAGGTGACCCTGTCGCGCACCCCCAGCTTCACTGCCAACTCCTCAGCTACCGTGGCCTCCGGTCCGTCCCCGACCAGGATCAACCGAGCGTCGAGCTCCGCGGCGACTCTGGCGAAGATGGCAATGACATCGCCAATCCGCTTGACCGGCCGGTAGTTCGAGATGTGCATCAGGGTGACCTGTTCCTCGGATCGCTTGTGCGGGATGCATGGGGGGATCTCGTTCTCGTAGCGTACGGGATCGATGAAGTTGTACACGACGTCGATCGGCCTCTCGATTCCGAACTGCCGCCGCGTCTCCCCCTCCAAGAAGTGAGAGACGGCTGTCACTGCATCGGCCTGCTCGATCATCAACGTCGTCACCAGCTTGAACGAGGCGTTGTTCCCTACGAGGGTGATGTCGGTCCCGTGCAGGGTGATCACCACCTTGAGCCCCATGCCGGCCGTTATCTGCCGGGCAAGGATCGCCGCCGCGCCGAATGGGATCGCGTAATGCACGTGCAGGATCTGCAACTCCTTCATCCGTGCCACCTCGGCCATCTTCGAGGCAAGGGCCAGGGTGTAGGGGAAGTTCTTCAGCAACGGGTACTGTTCGATCTCGACCTCGTGAAAGCTGACGCGCGGGGGGAGCTTCCCCAACCGCAGGGGGGTGGCGTAACTGATGAACGCCACCTCATGCCCTCGCGCCGCCAAGTGCTTGCCAAGCTCGGTGGCGACGACCCCGCTTCCGCCGTGCGTGGGATAACAGGAGATGCCGATGCGCATAGTCCTCCTTGCAGACAGCTATGGAAAACGGGCCTCGAGTGGATTCTCGATCTCCAATAGACCGCGGATGAGAAGCCCCTCTCCGTACTCCTTGCCGATGAGCGCCCCGTAGTGGGCCATCCGGCTGCGGATCAGACGATCGGTCGCGGGTGCGGTGAGGCGAGTCTCAGGATAGGAGGGATCGGCCAGCGTGAACTGCGAAGCATGTGCGCGGATCGCCTCCATCTTTCGCTCAAATTGGTCGCTGATATCGACGATGAACGACGGAGTGAACTCCTCCCAACCCATGTAGTAAACGACTTTTGTCGGATGGTGGCTCGCTTGCCCTGTCTCGTAACGGGGAAGCCCCGCGAGGAACGCACCTTTATAGACGAGTTCGCTTGCGTGCACGTGATCAGGGTGTCGATCGCGCCAGTACGGAACAAGGATCAATCGCGGCTTGAAACGGCGGATCACTTCGGCAACGGCACGCTTCGCCGCGGGTGTTGCGCTGAGATCGCCATCCGTAAGCTCCATATTCACCCGCGCGGCCGCACCGAGGATCACGCGTGCCGCTTCCGCTTCCATCCGGCGCTCCTCCACCGTCCCGCGGGTGGATAACTCGCCGCGGGTCAGGTCGACCAGCACGACCGAGTGGCCGGCATCGACAAGCTTGGCAACGGTTCCTCCGCAACCAAGCTCGATATCATCCGGATGCGCTCCAAAGGCGAGCACGTCTGCGTCAGTCATCGTCCTCCCAAGTAACCACACAATGAGAGGAGTTGTCAAGTTCCCCGGCCGAGAGAAGTCTCTCCACGAATCCCGGACCGTGCTTATTGATGAAGTAAGGAAGCGGGAAGACCCGTTCCTGCGGTCGTCCACGCGGGAGAATGGCGTTCCGTAACCGCCGGAAAGCCCCCGTGGAGAGACCATGCTTCGCCGATGCGGCGCGCAGCGCTCTGCTCTCCAGCCGGTCTACCGCACGCAGGGATGCGGCACGTGTCCCCTCCCACGACCGCTCCAGGCTCGGATCGAGCAACGCGACCACAGAGCGCAGTGGGGCGAGATCTTCAATGACTGCTTCCCTCGCTTCGGCAAAGCGCTCTTGTAGACCGGATGGGGCAAGGGAGCGCATCGCCTCCTCTGCGGTGAACGGCGCATCTAGGATCTCGCCGATATTCGTGCCGAAGCGGGAGATCAGGTCGGCCTCCGCATGGTCGATAATGGTGTAGCTCAACCGCGGAAATAACAGCGGCTGAGGAAGGTCGAAGAGCGAGTAGATAGGTTTCAACATCGCGTGGTACGCGATCTCCCCCGGGCCAAGGACGCTGGCAAGAACAGGGAGGAGGCTATCAGCAAAGAGTGGCCGCAGCGCCGCATCGGGCGAATAGCGTTCGGGGTGTTCATCCACCGTGGGAAGATGAGAATGGGAGTCGGTTACCCGAACCCTGCGCCTGGTTGCGTCGAAGGTGTAGAGCCCTCCCGCCTGTGCCGGGGCGAGGGACGGGGAATAGCCTGCCCCGCGAAGCTCCGCAGCTGTTTCCTCCAGGCGATTCCGGATCCCTGTGCGCCTCTCCAGGGCGACGCGAAAAAAGGCGCGCCCTGACGTGCGTAATAGTGAGGGTTCGACGATAACAAGTCCCTGTTTGGAGAAGAACTGGGCAAAGAGGCGTGCGTGCCAGGTGCAGTAGTCCTCCCCTTGTTTCGGGGCGAAGAGATCTCTCGTATTCGCGTGGTGCGGGCCAGGGGGGAGCGCATCGAAGTACGCGCTGTATGCACCCCGAATCTCATCTGAGAGAGGAAGGTCGGCGATCGGGCGGCCGCGTTCTTCCCACTCGAAACGGATTGTACCCACCTCCCCGTCGTCTTTAAGGAAGCGAGCGTGATTGATCTCGGTGAAGTCGTGGTCCTCATTCGCAAGCCAGAAGAGGGGGATAACCCTCACCCCGAGGCGCTCCTGCAAGAATGCGGCGAGGCGGATCGTCGTCATGATCTTGTAACACGTGTAGATCGGCCCGCCAAGGAACCCAACCTGTTGCCCACCGATCACACAGAAGGTCGATCGCGCCCTTAGATCAGCGATGTTTGCAAGGACGGCAGGGCTATGCGTAAGGCGGGTATTGTACACGGCAAGGCGATCACAGATCGTTTCGCGCGGGTAGTCGAGCCTGCTTCGGGCCTCCAACGCCCGGGCGAACCCGTCCAGGGGGTGGGTGAAGAAGGAGGAAGCATCTCCACACCTGGCGATGTAGTCGAGATAGAGCTTCCTCGCTGGGTAGATGACCCTGGCGGCGACGCGTTCGATCAAGCTACCACCCCTTTTCGGCGACCAGAACGAGCCTCTTGCTCTGCGGGCTGAGGGGTTCACCCACAAGCGACCCGTAGCAATCCACGTTCACGAAGCCAGCATCCCGCAACATCCTATCCAGTTCATCCCTTGTGTACATCCGTACCGACTCGTGGAAAGTCCGTCTCTCTTCACCTTCCTCGAATACGTGCGTCGTCTTCTCCACACGGCGATGATCCTCACTCACGCGGCGCTCGATACGGAGCGTCCGGCCGGAAAGAGCCTGTTCCTCTTTCGGGACGAGGTGGGCGATCACAAAGTCATGATTAAGGGTGTCGATCAGGAAGGTTCCACCACGCCGTAGAGCTCGATTCACCGTGGAGAGGACTGTTCTATCCTCTACTTCGTCTCCAAAATATCCGAATGATGTGAACAGGGATAAGGCCGTGGCAAAGCGCTCCACATAGGGGATTTCGCGCATGTCAGCCCGCACCAGTTCGATCCCCTCTGCGCCGACGGTAGCGAGCCGCTTTGCCGCGACATCGAGGAGCTCCTGCGAGAGGTCGATCCCGATAAGACGGGAGAATCCCGCCTCGTGGAGGGCGAGCAGGTGTCGACCCGCCCCGCAGCCCAGGTCGAGGAGCGGTTCGTCCTTCGCCAGAGCGATGAGATCGATGATCGCGCGCACATCCGCTCGCGCCTCAGCCTCATCGCGATGGGGGTAGAGGGCGAGGTACTCCCGCCCGAAGCTCTCCACGTACCAGGGTCTCATGCGATCCCGTGTTCTTTCTTGTAGGCGAGCCAGTTGCGCTTGAGATCGAGGAACGCCTCGTAGTCAGGTTGAATGAGGAAGGGGTTGGTCCTTCGCTCCACCCCGATCGTCGACTGTGGTGCGGTCCCGTAGTCGTGCCCGGGAAAGACACGGGTCTCATCGGGGAGGGGGAGGAGCTTCTCGTGCAGAGAATCGTATTCGGCCCGCGCTCCAGCACCAAGGTCTGTCCCTCCCACTTTGCCGACGAAGAGAGTGTCGCCAGTGAAGAGCGAATCGCCGACGTAAAGGCAGATCGAATCTGCGGTGTGGCCGGGCGTGTGGATGATCCTCACCTCAAGCTCGCCGAGTGGAAAAGAGGATCCGTCCTCCACGCGGACGCCTGTCTTCGGATCGGTATCACCATAGAGAAGCGGACGTGTCCCGGTCAGTCGTTCGATCGTGGCGTTCCCGTTCGTGTGATCGAAGTGGTCGTGTGTGACAAAGACGTAGACGATCTGGTATCCCTTCTCGCACGCAAAATCGACGATCCGCTCCGGCGAGAACGAAGGGTCGATCACAAGGGTCTTCTTGCTCGCCGCATCGGCGATGAGGTAACCGAAGTTGCGATCACCGCCAGTCCTAAACTGCTTGATAAACATCTTTCTCCTTCGACGCCACGTCTCTCTCCCTCCAAACAACGCTAGTCTAAGCTTCCCCACCCCTTTCAGCAAGAGAACGAACGCGCCTCTATCCGCGGGAAAGACTGGTTGCGTCATAGGAGTTGCTGCACTCTCAGGCTCCTCGGCTACAATCAAGTGCACCGACGGGCGGCCTTGCTGATGCCGACGGATAAAGAAACCCGACTTACCACCTTTATCGGCTCTTTGTCGTTTCGAGTGGGTGCCGCAGGCTATTCCACCAGTCTCTTCTCCTTCGAAGCAGAAGCTTTCACCGCCGAGGGCGCGGAGCACGCAGAGAGGGGGAGCAAGGTTGAGTGATTGAGCGAGTGAGTGATTGAACTTCCCAATCTCCTGATCATTCAATCTTCGTGTCGCGACACCTTTGCGTCTTGAGTGAGTGCAACGAACGGGCGAGAGGAAAAGCTTGTGTCTCTCGCAAAGGCGCAAAGAACGCAAAGGAAAGCGTTGCATAGGGACTAGAACCGG
>JAUWNQ010000135.1 GCA_030612565.1 Candidatus Bipolaricaulota bacterium
GAGGCGATACGCAAGTCACGGTCTCACCGGGCACGGTCTCACCGGGCACGGTCGCGCGGCGTACGGGTAAGCGGAGAGACCTGCCCGCAGTACCTCCTGCTGACAGAGGAGGCCTACGAAGGGGCAGAGGGACCGCAGTTCTCGGTGATGCCCCCGCTACGCACAGGAGCGGATCAGGAAGCCCTGTGGAGTGCACTGCGAGACGGTACTCTCAATCTTGTAGCTACGGACCACTGCCCGTTCACGCGGGAGCAGAAGACCTGGACGGGATCGTTCCTCGATCTTCCCTACGGCCGCCCCGGCGTGGAGACCCTCCTCCCTCTCCTCTATTCCGAAGGTGTGGGGAAGGGACGCATCCCTCTGACTGCCCTCCCTCGCCTCCTTGCCGAGGGACCGGCACGGGTGAACGGACTCTACCCGCGCAAGGGGACCCTCTCGATCGGCGCGGACGCCGACATCGTGATCTTTGACCCAGAGAAGGAGTGGACAATCCATGCCGAGAGCCTGCACATGGCGACCGATTTTTCTCCCTATGAGGGGAAGCAAGTGCGTGGGGCGGTGACAGCGACGATCTCGCGCGGACATATCATCTACGTTGACGAAACCTTCCAAGGAAGAGAGGGCTGGGGAAAGTTCATCCCCTATGAGAGGCAAGGGAATACTAGTTTAACAGCCAACTTCAGCTGAGTTGAGGAGGTTCGACGTGATCCAGAGTGACAGGGAGAGACTGAACGAGCTGAAATCCCAGATCAGCGCGGCCTACGGACGGGAACCACTCGACCTCCTCGGTCAAGACGTCCGGTTGGTCGATGTGTACAGCGGGCGTGTCGTGTCAACGAGCATCGGGATCAAGGCGGGGCGGGTAGTCACTATATCGCCAGAGAGGTCTCCTGTGAGGCCGGCCGCAATCTTCGAGGGCGATAACATGTACGCGATCCCTGGCCTGATCGACGCACACTGCCATATCGAATCGACCCTCCTCACTCCTGCGGCGCTCTCCGAGGTAATCGTCCCCCAGGGGACGACGACCCTGCTGATCGATCCGATGGAGATCGCCAATGTTGCCGGCTATGAGGGATTGGTGGCGTTCATGCACGGGATTGACGCATTGCCGTATCGGATCTTCATCGAGGTCTCATCGCGCGTTCCGACGGCGCCCGGGCTGGAGACGACCGGTGGCGTCCTCGGCGTCGAGGCGACGGAACACCTCCTCGATCACCCGGCAGTTGTGAGCCTGGGTGAGCTCGATCCATCGAAGATCGACCGTCTCAGCGAGGAACACTTATCGAAGATCATCGCTGCGCATCGGCGCGGGAAGATCGCGAACGGACACGCCATCGGACTCGACGGCTTGGCGCTTCAGGCCTACGCAACCGCCGGACTCTCTGACGATCACGAGTGTGTCACCTTTGCGGAGCTGCGGGCGCGCGCGGAATTGGGTATGACCGTGATAATCCGCGAGGGATCGAGCGAGCGGAACCTGGACGTGCTGGTCAACGGTGTCGTTGAGACCGGAACGGAGACCCGCAACCTAATCTTCTGCACGGACGACAAACACACTTCCGACATTCTTCGCGAGGGACACATCAGCTACAACGTCAACCGCGCGATCGAGCTTGGCCTCGACCCGATACAGGCGATTCAGATGGCGACTCTGAATACCGCGCAGCACTTCCGCATCGATCACCTGATCGGGTCGATTGCACCCGGTCGGCACGCAGATTTCATCCTCTCTCCGTCCATGGACAAGATCCAACCCAAACACGTCTTTGTCGGCGGAAGGATCGTCGCCGAAGAGGGACATCTGACCGTTGAGCCACCCCGGATCTCCTATCCGGATCAGCTTCGCCACACGGTCAAACTGCATCACAAGCTGAACGATAACGATTTCACGATCGCTGTCAACGGCGACACGGCCCGTGTACGTGTGATCGAGCTTATTCCCGATCAGATTGTAAACCGGGAGGGGAAGGCGGAACTCACGCTCGAAGATGGCCTAGTCCGTCCGGATACCGAACGCGACGTCCTTCCGATCTTCTGCGTAGAACGCTACGGTAAGAACGGGAATATCGGCCGCGGGTTCATCCACGGGTTTGGCCTGAAGCAAGGGGCAATCGCAGGGAGTGTGGCCCACGATCATCACAACATCGTTGTCGTTGGGGTTGATAAACGTGACATGCGCCTGGCCGTAGAGGCGCTCGTCGAATCGCAGGGCGGATTCGTCGTCGTCTCGGATGGCGTGGTCCTCTCCTTGTTGCCGCTCCCTCTCTGTGGTCTGATGAGCGAAGAAGAGAGCGAAGCGGTCGATGAGAAGCTGGCGGCGTCAGACGTGCCGCCAGATCGCTTGGCTGTACCCTAAAAACACCGTTCATGGTCCTCTCATTCGTCTCCTTGCCGACCGTCCCCGAGGTGGTGATCACCGATTACGGACTGGGGGACGTCAAGGAGCATAAGATCACACTTTTATTCCTGGGCTGAGGGACCCTGCGGGATTTGTTAACATACGATCGGCTTGACATGTGAATCCGGTAATGCTATCATACAACTTGGTCGAATGACAGACCGCCCATAAAAGGAGTGACTCGATGCCCTTTGAGAAGGTGCGTCCAAGAAAGGTCTCCGCGATCGCCGCCGAGCAGATCATCGAGGCGATCAAGAACGATAGCTTCCCTGTAGGAAGCAAGCTCCCCTCCGAGTTTGAGTTGGCAGAGCAAATGGGGGTCAGTCGCCCCTCGATTCGGGAGGCATTGTCTGCGTTGCAGGCGGTCGGCCTAATCGAATCGAAACCCGGTAGTGGAAACTACGTCCGCAAGTCACCCTCCTCGGATGAGGAAGAGAGCGCACCTCACCTGATCGAGAGCGAGGCCGGCTGCCTCGAAGTAATGGAGGCACGCGAGGTGTTGGAGCCTCCGATCGCGGCCCGCGTCGCGCAAAAAGGGACGAACGAGCACCTCGCAGATCTTGAACAGATCCTGCGTCAGATGCGCACCCAGGCGAAAAGTGGCAATTTCAGCTCCTACTTCAAGGCCGATAAGGAATTCCACTTTGCCCTTGCTGAGGCCAC
>JAUWNQ010000005.1 GCA_030612565.1 Candidatus Bipolaricaulota bacterium
GGCTGGGAACCCAAGGAGCTCGGTGTTGCCAAGAGTGGCTACCTTCTCTACCTCTACCGCATCCCGGAGGAGAGGCGGCACGCGGGGACACGGGGAGGGGGAGAGAGGGCGAAGGGGCGAGGGGGAACGCGGAACGGGAACGCGGAAGGCGGAACGGCGGGGTCTGACGTTGTTTCTTGCATGGAGGCCGGCAGGACTCCTCTTCCGGGGAGACTAGGCCATGCAAGAAACAAGGTCTGACCCCAGACTTCCGGAGGAATTGAGAGATTGAGAGAGCGGGGGATTGAGTGAGCGGGGGAGCGGGGAAAATTGAGTGATTGAGCGATTTAGCGAGCGGGAGATTTAGAAGATGAAAGATAATCCGTCGCCAGAAAACAGGAGAACTGCGGATACAGACCATCGTTCAATCTCTCAATCACTCAATCACTCAATCACTCAATCACTCAATCATTCAATCCCTCGCATCTCTGGCTGAAGCGATCGGAGTATCACCACAGCCGGGATGGGAGTCGATAGAGATCACCGGTATCAGTGAGGACTCGCGCTTAGTTCATCCGGGGTTCTTATTCGTCGCCATCGCCGGGTTTGTCACCGATGGACACCGCTACATCAAAGATGCCATCGCACGCGGTGCCGTGGCTATTGTCGGAGAGAAAGACGCATCGTGTTCGGTGCCGTTCGTGCGGGTGGATGATGGGAGGGAGGCCCTCGCCCACTTGTCGGCGGCGTTCTTCTCGCATCCCACGCGCGATCTGTTCACCGTCGGTGTCACCGGGACGAAAGGGAAGACCACGGTCTGTCATCTTGTCACACACCTCTTAGGAGAGGAGGAGAGCGCCCTCATCAGCACGGTGGCGAACGAAGCTAGGAACATGCGGGCGGTGACGACTCCCACAAGCCCGCTCATCCAACGGATCGCACATGAGACCTTAGCAGCCGAGAAGGAGAACATAGTCCTTGAAGTCTCCTCGGCCGCGCTCCTGCTCCACCGGGTCGATGGCGTCGATTTCGACGTCGCCGTCTTCACCAACCTCACCCACGACCACCTCGACTTTCACGAGGATAAGGAAGCGTACATGGAGGCGAAGCTCCTCCTCTTTCGGAATTTGAACCCAGGGGCGACCGCGATCGTGAACGCGGATGACCCGGCAGCGGATCGTGTCCTTGCAGCCAGCGCGGGGCATGTCCTCACCTACGAATGCTTGGGTTCAGACCTTGTTTCTTGCATGGAGAGTAACGGGACTCCGCCTCTGGAGACAGCTAGGCCACGCAAGAAACAAGGTCTGAACCAAAACGGTTCTGCGAACATTCGCGCGGAGGAGATCCGTTACGCGCCGCGGAAGACCTTGTTCACCCTGCGGGTGGGAAAAGAAGCTCAGCCGATAGAGCTACACCTCCCTGGGGAGCACAACGTCTACAACGCCCTTGCCGCAGCCGCAGTCGCAACTGTAAAGGGAATACCCTTTTCAATGATCGCCGAACGGTTGAGAACGGCACGGAGCGTAGAAGGCCGCTACCAGTTCTTCCGTGCGAAGAACGGATTGACGGCAATCGTCGATTTCGCTCACAGCCCCGACTCGCTGGAGAGGATGCTCCTCTCCCTTCGTCCCTACCACGACAAGATCATTTGTGTCTTCGGCTCCGGAGGGGAGAGCGACCGGAAGAAACGGCCGCTCATGGGCGCAATCAGCGGTACGCTCGCCGACATGACGATACTCACGTGTGATAACCCCAAGACCGAGGATCCAGAGGCAATTAGCGCGGAGATCGAAGCTGGACTTCTCCCTACCGGCGGACGGTATGCAAAGATCATAGACCGTCGTGACGCGATCCTACGAGCGATTGACCTAGCAGAGCCGAAGGATGTGATCCTCATCGCCGGGAAGGGACACGAACCGTACCAGATCATCGGCCACGAATTCATCCCATACAGTGATGCTGGCGTCCTCCGCGAGGCAGGGTTGGCAAGTTGAACGCCTTTTAGAAGCTCTTGGCAATTGCCTGTGCGAATCCATCGGGATTGTCACTCATCATGTCGTGTCCGGCGTTCTCTACGATCTCAACTCGAATTCGATCGTTCGATAGTCGCTGTACGTCCGGATGAGTAATGTTCTTCTCCCCGAGGCGCGCCTCGGTGAGGCGCGCCTTAGCAAGGCTCGCCTCACCGAAGATGAAGGTGCGCGGAATGGAGAGCGCAAGGAGCTGCTCGCGGAACGTCGGATGCCGCTCCGCTATCAGTGAGACAGCGCTTCGGTGCATAGCACGCGGGTCGGAGGCCTGCACCGTTCCTGCATAGTCAACCCACCCTTCCGAGATCACTCCGCGCAGGAACGCGGCGTAGCCGTTTCTTATGAACTGTCCTTCAGTCTGCGCGGTGACCGGTCCGCTTACGCTTCCTGGGCCAGGGTCGAGATTTCCTTCTGCAACGATGAGATTCGACACCAGAGCGGGGCGTGTCGTCGCGAGGACGATCGCGATCGATCCGCCCATGCTGTGTCCGATCACGGCACAGCGTTTTAGATTAAGGTGATCGAGGAGTGAGGCTACTGTGTCCGCATGATCCTCCATCGAATACCGGAACTTGGAAGGGCGATCGCTGAACCCGAAGCCGAGAAGATCGACAAGAACCGCTCGCCTTGTTGCCAGGAGAGAATGACGCAGAATGCGTGGGAACCAGGATGACGACGCCGATCCAAGACCGTGGATAAACACGAGGGCCGGTTCGTTGCCGGGAAGGTCGTGATAGCGGATGTATGCATTCAGGCCCTCAATGAGAAGCGCTTCCAAATCTCCCTCCCTCCAAAACTCACGTACGCGACGGGTGGATCCCTCATTTCCAGATCTCTCTAAGGTTCGCCGATTTGCCGTACATCAGCATTCCTACTTCAAAGACCTTGGCGGCAAAGCGTGCTACCAGGCATTCCATCCTCCTTGGTTTGCATGGACACACTCTGAAGCGATCGTACCGATAACGCACTAGAAGCTGTCACTGCGCTCGATATACCCTGTATCAAGCAAGTATCACGTCCATCGATCGATTACACAACATCTGAATCTTCCTCCACCATCTATGTCTCCCCTCTGGTGTGATAAAGAGGCTTTCCTCACAGAGTCTCCGTGGGAAGGGGGCCTTAGCGTCAATAGTCTGTCTTGACTTGTTAGAACAGCCCCAATTGAGTCGCCCTTTCCGGGCTGTACGGCTTGACGCTCGTCGCGATGGCGTACTCCTTGCACAGCGTGTAGAAGACGTTGGCCAGACGATCAGCCTTTGGTGATGCGCACTGGTAGCGATCGCCGAATGTCTGTTCGTACTCTCTCCTTAGCCCGGGGAAGGACTTGTCCAACTCCATGTAGTAGTACGCGCGCTGGCGGTCGCGCAGGCTCATCCCGAACCAGGGGACGATCGTACCCACTCCACACTCGTGCGCTTTTCTCACGATCGTGGTGATGTTCTCCTTTGTATCCTCGATGAACGGCAGGATCGGCATCATCGCGATCCTTGTCTCGATCCCGGCATCAGCAAGGATCTTGAGCGCTTCCAATCGCCTCGATGGGAGCGGCGCGTAAGGCTCGATCTTCTTGGCAAGCTCGTCATCCGTGGTCGTGATGGTGAACGAGACCGCGGCACCGACGCGGTTGATCTTGCGCAGGGTGTCGAGGTCCTTCAGGATGAGATCGCTCTTGGTGAGGATATGGACGGGAAATCCGTACTGCGCGATCACATCGAGTGCCTGGCCGGTCATGTTCAGGCGTGCCTCCGTCGGGGTGTATGGATCGTTCATCGAGCCGGTCCCGATCGTCCCTCTGATGCGCTTGCTCGCCAGTTCCTTCTTCAGAAGGTCGATCGCGTTCACCTTGACGAGAATATCGTGGAAGTTTTCGATCCGGTAGCACTCGCTGCGCGAATCGCAATAAATACACCGGTGCTCGCATCCGCGGTAGAGGTTCATGTTGTAGTAGAACCCGAACCAGGGATCCGGCCCCTTGACCCGCGATAGCAACACCTTGGCCGTTATCTGTTTGATCATCGAGCCCCTCTTTCGTGTGAGTCTCCACCATGCGCTTTGATATCGCGCAATACCATGGTAGATTCCGCGCTTACCCATTACAATACCCGCGCTTGCGGTAAGGAGGAAGAGGATGGATCTCGATCGAGTGCACACCTACATCATGACGAAGGTAGGGGCGAGCGAAGAGCGGCCGTTCGACCTCGAAACGCCCGTCTACAAGGTCATGGAAAAGATGTTCGCCCTCCTTGCTCCAGAGCGCACACCGCCGTGCCTCACGCTCAAGTGCGACCCTGATCACGCCCTTCTTCTGCGCGACACGTACCCGGCTGTCCTTCCCGGCTACTACATGAATAAGCGACACTGGAACACGATCACCCTGGACGGAAGTGTGCCTGATGAGGAGATCGAGGAGATGATCGACGAATCCTATGATCTGGTCGTAAGGGGGCTGACCAAAGTCGCGCAGAGAGAGTTAGCAGGATTGAGCGATTGAATGATTGAGTGATTGAATGATTGAACCTCCTAATATTCCGATCATTCAATATTCCGATCTCTCAATTCCTTCGCGACCTTGGCAGCTTGAGTGAGTGCAACGAGCGGGCGAGAGAAAAGCTTGGCGTCTTAAGAAGGCGGGGCGATCGCTTCTTCCCACTCGCAATAGCATTCGTTCAGGGTCTTCGTAAGTTGTGCGTGCTCTTCCCCCAGGGTGACGACCTCTGCCTGCTCGCCGTTGGCGCTCGCTTCGAGTAGCTCCTTTTCGATCTCGTGGAGCCGGGCTTCCGCTCGTTCGATCGTCCCTTCGAGCGTATGGAGGACCTCCTTGCGTCTTCTCTCTTCGTACTTATCCTCTTTCTTCTTCGGCGTGGGGGACTTCTTGAGGCTGGAACGGGGCGCGGAGTTTGGGGTAGACCCCTTGACTTCCGGGAAGAGTTCGGCGTCGCGGCGTCTTCGATAAGTCCTATAATCGCTGGAGAAGCCCTGTAATCGGTGATCGCGGATCTCCCAGATCTGCGTGGCCACCGATTCGAGTAGGGCACGGTCATGGGAGACAAGGATGATCGTCCCCTCGTAGGCGAGGAGAGCCTCCTCGAGGATCTCCTGGCTCTTAAGGTCGAGGTGGTTCGTCGGCTCGTCGAGAAGGATGAGGTTCCCCTCCACCAAGGAGAGGAGTGCGAGGGCGACGCGGCTCCGTTCCCCTCCGGAGAGGGCGGAGAGGTTCTTTGTGACTTCGTCACCAGAGAAAAGAAATCGACCGAGGAGGCCGCGCGCCTGCCCGATCGAGAGGTTTGACCGGGAGAGGATCGCGTCGAGCACGCTCGATCGGCCGTGCAGCCCTTCCTGATTCTGCGTGTAGGTGACCCACCGCACACCGTGCCCGAGGCGGACCTTCCCGGATCGCGGAGGAATGCCGTTGGTAATCGTTTTAAGGAGGGTCGTCTTGCCGCACCCGTTCGCACCGATGATCGCTATTCGCTCCCCACGGGTGAGGACAAGGTCGGGACATGCGACCAACAGCGTGTCGAACCCTACCTCCAGGTTCTCGATCGTGAGCACCTTCTTCCCGCTCGGCTCTCCCGCGGGGATCACGAGGGAGATCTGCTTTGCCGGCTGGGGGCGATCGATCTGCTCCTTCTCGATCCGCGCGAGTTTCCTCTCCCGGTCCTTTGCCTGGCGGTGTTTCTGCCCGGCGTGGTGGCGGCGGATGAACTCCTTGTGGATCTCGATCGTCTCCTGTTGTTTACTGTAGAGCCCCTCCTTACGAGCGGTCTCGGCCTCGCGCAGCAGTCGGGACTGCGTGTATCCCCCGCGATATGAGGTGAACGCCTCGAACGCGATCTCCCAGGTGCGGTTGGTCACTTGGTCGAGCAGGTGCCGGTCGTGGGAGACGAGGATCAGCGCCCCAGGAAACTCGATCAGGGTCTCCTCCAGCCAATCGAGGGCGGCAAAATCGAGGTGATTGGTCGGCTCATCGAGGAGGAGGAGATCCGGTTCTTCCAGGAGGACGCGGGCGAGGGCGGCACGTGCTTCCGCGCCCCCGGAGAGGATATCCACCGGTTTATCGAACTCCTCGATCCGGAACCCGACCCCGACAAGGACGGAGCGAATCTTAGCCTCGATCATGTACCCCCCGCGGCGTTCGAAGGTGTGGAGGAGTACGTCGTAACGGTGGAGAACCTCCGGGTCGCTCCCCTGCGCCATCTCATCCTCCAACCGGCGAAGGGTTCGTTCCATCTCCAGCAGGTCCAGGAACGGCTTGCGCATTGCCTGCACGAGGGTCTCTTCCCCAGCGAGGCGGGCGACCTGCGGAAGGTAGGCGATGCTCGTCTCGCTCGCACGATGGACGCCCCCTGCACTCGCTTCCTCCCATCCGGCAAGGATCGCAAGGAGGGTCGATTTACCGGTCCCGTTATCCCCGATGAGGGCAATCCGCTCCCCACGAGCGATCGCCACCGAGAACGGGGCAAAGAGGGTCTGTGCTCCGAACGACTTGGTTAGCTTCTCGATCTGAACGAGGGACATGGTCGTACGATGGTACGAGAAGGGAGCAGGAAGGGAAAGGGGGCGAGGGAGACGTGGGGAGAGGGAGACGCGGGGACACGGGGACACGGGGAGAGGGGGAGGGAGCGAGGGGTCTGATGTTGTTTCTTGCGTGGAAGTCGGCAGGACTCTTCTTCTGGGGAGAACTAGGCCATGCAAGAAACAAGGTCTGACCCCGGACTCCGCGGGAAGAGGAATCGGATTGCTTTGTAGTTGCAAGCAAAGTGTGCTAGCATGAGGCGGTGATCTCTATGAAGGAGGCGATGCTCTACGAGAGGATTGGGGATGGTCGCGTCCGCTGCAACCTCTGTTCGCACCGCTGCTTGATCGCGGAGGGAGAGCGAGGCTTCTGCCACGTGCGGGTGAACAAGGGGGGAAGGCTCTACACAGCAGTCTACGGGCGGGTTGTCTCCCAGAGTGTCGATCCGATCGAGAAGAAGCCGCTCTTTCACTTCCTCCCTGGGACCCGGGCCTACTCGGTCGCCACAATGGGGTGCAACTTCACCTGCTCCTACTGCCAGAACCATACGATCTCGCAGTACCCGCGCGAACACGGCGGCCAAATCCTTGGCGATGAGGTCTCTCCCGGCGAGATCGTCGCTGCGGCCGTGGAGAGCGGGTGCGAGACGATTGCCTACACGTACACCGAACCGACCGTCTTCTTCGAGTACGCCCTCGATACCGCCCGCCTCGCGCGCGCCAAGGGGTTGAGAAATATCTTCGTCTCCAACGGGTACATGACCCCAGAGGCGATCGAGGCGATCGCCCCCTACCTCGACGGGATCAACATCGATCTGAAGGGGATCTCGGACGACTTTTACCACAAGGTGGCTGGTGGGAACCTTCGCCCGGTCCTCCATTCGATCGAACGATTCTTCCTCGCCGGGGTGTGGGTAGAGGTGACGACCCTCCTCATCCCGGGATTGAACGATAGCCCACAGGCGCTGCGCTGGACGGCCGAGGCGATCCGCGGGGTCTCGCCCGTGATCCCCTGGCACATCAGCCGGTTCTATCCCGCCTACCGCATGCTCGACCGTCCGCCAACCCCGGTCGCCACGCTAGAGGAGGCGCAGAGGATCGGAGAGGAGGTCGGGCTTAGCTACGTCTATATGGGGAACGTTCCCGGCCAGGGGGAGGATACCCACTGCCCGTCCTGCGGAGAGGTGGTCGTGAAGCGCCGTGGTTTCTTGGTGCGCACAAACTCTCTCCAAGAAGGACACTGCCCCTCCTGCGGTGCCGAGATCGACGGGGTCTGGTTCGTCACCGCGTGACACAGGGACGCGAAGGCAAGGGGTCTGACGTTGTTTCTTGCGTGGAGGTCGGCAGGTCTCTTCTTCTGGGGAGAACTAGGCCATGCAAGAAACAAGGTCTGACCCCAGGCTCCGGGAGGGGGAGACGCGAAGAGGGGGGACGCGGGGACGCACGCCAGGCAGACAGGTCTTTGCGTTCTCTGCGTCTTTGCGAGAGAATGCTTTTGTTCTTTCTCACCACTTACTACTTACCACTTACCACTTACCACTCATCACCCGTCACTGTGTGATTCGTACCCGTCGTGCCCCATCGTCGAAAAGGTCGATCTGGATCAGGATATCGCTCACCTCAACGATCCCCTCCACCCGTGTCGGCCACTCGACCGCACTCACTCCGCTCTCAGGGGGAAGTAGCTGATCGAGACCGACCTCGGCGAGTTCCGCAAGGGAAGAGACCCGATAGGCATCGAGGTGATGGAGGGTGAGGCGCCCATGGTACTCACGGGCGAGGAGATAACTCGGGGAAACGACGACCTGCGTGATGAGGAGCCCCTTGGCGATCCCTTTGACGAGGGTGGTCTTCCCCGATCCTAACGGACCGACGAGTGAGATAAGGGTCCCATCGGTGAGGGCTGTGGCGAGATCGATTCCGATCTCCTCCATTTCCCCCGCGCTACGAGCGATGATCGTCTTATCCATACTCTAGACCCGCAACGTAACGCCGAGCTTGGCAAGGCGCTTCTCCACACGCGCGATCGCCTTGCCGATCTCCATATCGGTCAGGGTCCGGTTCGATGCCCGCAGGGCGAGCTCGTAGGTGAGGCTCTTGTGCCCCTTTTTCACCTGTTCTCCCTGGTAGAGGTCGTAGAGGAGGACCCGCTCGACCGTCTTCTCGGCGCGGATAGCCTCGCGCACCCTCTCCTCGGGAATATCGATCGGCGCCAGCAACGAGAGGTCCCGCTTGGAAGCGGGAAAACGCGGAAGGGGCTGAAAGGCCTGCGCCATCATCCCCTTATCCCTGGCCCTATCAAGGTCGATCTCGAAGACGATCACCTGCGAGGAGATGGAGAGTTTCGCTCCGATCTCCGGGGCAAGCTCTCCGAAGAGGCCGATCCTCTCGCCCTCGCAGACGATCCTTCCGCCACGACCGGGGTGGAGGAACGAGGGGAGATCTTCAGAGACGATCTCGACCCTGCTCAGGTGCAGTCCTGCCAGGAGGTCGGTAAGGATTCCCTTGGCCAAGGAGATGTCGACCTCCTCCTTTCCGCGCAGGGGAATCCCTGTCCGGCCGAACAGGGCCACGGCGAGGGCTTCCCCCTCGCCGCGGGTTCGGGAGAAGACCCGCCCCACCTCGAAGAGCATCCCCCCGTCGACACCCTGGTTGAGGTTCGTCTCGACTACCGCCAGTATTCCCGGCAACAGGCTCCCGCGCATGGCTCCCTGTCCGGAGATCATCGGGTTGCGCACGGTCACGAGATCCTCATCGGAAAGAGAGAGGGCGCGCCGCCAGCCCTCCTTGTCGAACCCATCGGTGATTATCTCGTTTACGCCGAGGCCGGTGAGGATCTCCCGCACACGGTCCTTGTACAGTTCCATCGGGTCTTTCTTCCCCATGTGCATGACGGCACGTGGGGGCGTGGAGGGGAACCGGTCGTACCCGTAGATCCGGCCGATCTCTTCGATCAGATCGACCTCGCGTACGAGATCGCCGCGGAAGCTGGGGATCGTCGCCACGAGATCTTCCCCTTCCTCGGCCGTTTCGATCTCCAATCTTCTGAGGATATCCCGTATTGTCTCGCACGAGGGATCGATCCCGAGGAGGGCGTTCGCCCGTGCCGGTCTGAGGCGAAGGGTCTTCTTCGCCCGCGCGCTGGGGGTGGTATCGACCAGGCCCTGGTGAACCTGGCATCCTGTCAGTCCCTGAAGGAGGTGTGCGGTGCGGGCGGCGGCAAGGGGTGCCCCCTGGGGGTCGACACGGTGTTCGAACCGGTGCGATGCCTCGCTGCACAGCCCGATCGAGCGGGAGGAGCGACGAATTCTCATCGGGTCGAACGCCGCCGATTCCAGGAGGATCCGTGTGGTCGTGGGACTGATCTCGCTTCGCTCCCCACCCATCACCCCGGCGATCGCCAGTCCGCCCTTTGAATCGGTGATCATCAACACCTCTTCCGAGAGCTCGCGGTCGACCTTGTCGAGGGTGCGGAAATTCTCCCCTTTTTGGGCACGGCAAACGACGATCGGCCCATCGATGAGGTCGGCGTCGAACGGGTGCAACGGCTGGCCGAGTTCGAGCATCACGTAGTTCGTCAGATCGACCACGTTCGAGAGGGGGCGCATCCCTGCCTTCAGCAGGCGATGCTGCATCCACAGAGGGGAGGGAGCGACGGTGATCCCACTCATCAGGCTGGCAGTATAGCGCGGGGTATCGTTCTCGTCCCTCACCTCGACCGAGACGCTCTCTGCGGTAGAGGGCAGGGTCTCGTGCACGCTGGTATCGAGCGGCTTCAACGGCCTCCTGGTGATTGCCGCCACCTCGCGGGCGATCCCGTAGATCCCCATGCAGTCGGGGCGGTTCGAGGTCACCTTGATGTCAAGGATGATATCGTCGTACTCGAGGAGGTCGTTGAGATCGGTTCCCAGGGTGAAATTCAGGGTGGGGTCGAAGTTCCAGATCCCGCTCGAATGCTCCTCCAGGCCAAGCTCCTCCTTGGAGCATATCATCCCCTGCGAGACCACCCCGCGAAGCTTCCTCTCCGTGATCTTAAATCCACCAGGGAGCTCTCCCCCGACCGTGATCACCGGGACGAGCGCATCGGCAACGACGTTCGCCGCCCCGCAGATTACTTTCACCTCTTCTTTTCCGAGGTCGAGGCGGCAGAGGGAGAGGTGGTCGGAGTCTGGGTGGGGACGATGGTCGATGACCCGCCCGACCACGGCCTTGGCGAGCCTCCCTGTATAGGCAATCCCCTCGACTTCGAGACCGGCTAGGGTGAGGCGTTCGGCGAGATTGAGAACCTCTTCCTTGCTCACCCCGATATCGACGTACTCAGCAAGCCAGCGGCACGGGACCTTCATAAAGAGCCTCCGCTTTCCTCCCCCCAGCTTGCTGGGGGGAGGAAAGCGGAGATTCGCCGCAGGCGAATCAGCTTGTTGTTCGTACTGGCTACATGAGTTCTCTCAGGAATAAACCCCAGAACGTCGGAGACCAGCTCCGACGCTACGAAAAGATTGATGT
>JAUWNQ010000138.1 GCA_030612565.1 Candidatus Bipolaricaulota bacterium
GTGGCCACCTCGTGGATCTGTGGCCGCTCGATCTCCAGGAGGAGCTGATCGAGAAAGAGACCGGCGATGTCGATGATGCTCGTCACCCCGGCCTGCTCGTACGCCTCGCGGTACTTGGGGTTCGCCATGCGGGCGATGATCCGTCCGACCCCAGCGCTCTTCACCAACAGGGAGAAGGCCAGGTTGTCCGCGCTCTGCCGCATCAACGCGACCGCGACCTCGGCCTTCCCGATCTCGGACTCCTCCAGGGTGGTGATGTCGGTAGCATTCCCGCAAATAGCAGCGACCCCCAGCTTCGAACTGATCAGCTCGCAGACCTCGCGATTGAGGTCGATCGCCGTCGCATCATGGTGGTCCGCCGCCAGCCTGGCGATCAACCGTCGTCCTGCTAACCCCACTCCCGCTACTACAACACGCATCGCCCCCTCCTATCTCCACACCCGTCTAGAAAAGATCAGGAGTAACGGAAGGATCTCCAACCGCCCTCCCACCATCATTATTATATAGAAGACCTTGGTCGCCGGGCTAATGGCGATGAACGCCCGCGGACTGATGTAGGTCGGCCCGACGTTCCCCAACGCCGAGGCGATCCCTGAGAAGGATTCCAAGGGAGAGAAGCCCGTGAGGAGCCCCGTGAGCAGGGTTCCCAGGGCAAGCAACCCGGCCCAGGCGAAGAGGATCGCTGTCGTGCGCTGGACCTCTTCCGGCCGGATCACCTCCCCATCGATTACGAATGGGACGACCGCACGCGAAGGGCGTGAGACGAGTCTCAGCTGGTGCCGAACGAGTCTTCCCATCACCCCGATTCGCAATACCTTTACCCCGCCAGCCGTCGAGCCGACGCAACCTCCGATAACCATGAGGATTAGGAAGACCTGTTTGGCGAGCGGGCTGAAGAAGGGATCAGCGATGCCGCGCGTCGCAAATCCCGTCGTCGTCGCGATGGAGACCACCTGGAACAGTGACGTCCGTATGCGAGCGTGAAAGCCTCCTGTCGTGTGGAGGAAGACGAGCATGGTAGCCCCTACGAGGAGGAGGATCCACAGCCGCAGCTCCATGTTCTTCCACAGGCCTTGCCACCGCCGCCTGATAAGGTTCCAATGGACGAGAAAGCTCGTCCCCCCCAGGAACATGAACAGGATGAGCGTGTACTCGATCGCCACGTAGTGCCGGAACCCCTCCTGTTCGAAGAATCCGATGCTAAGGTCGTGCGTGGAGAAGCCACCGGTGGAGACCGTCGCCAGGGCGTGCACGATCGCGTCGAACAGGTCCAGCCCCTCTCCCCACAGGATGAGGGCACATGCCGCGGTAAGGGCACCGTAGATCGTCCATAGGATGCGAAGCGAGCTGAATAGCCCCGGAGAGAACCGCTTGGCTGCCGCCTTGTGCGACTCCGCCTGGAGAAGATTGTGGGGCAGGCCGCTGCGTACCGCCACGAGGAGGAAGAGGGTGAAGATCCCCAATCCCCCGATCCATTCGGTTAGGGCACGCCAGAAGAGGATGCTGTGAGGGAGGCCGTCCAAACCCACGAATAGGGTCATCCCGGTCGTAGTGAACCCGCATACCGTCTCGAAGAGAGCGTCGAGGTAGGTGATCTTGAGCGCCATCCAGTAGGGGACCGCGCCGATCAGGGAAAGGGTGAACCAACCCAACGTCCCGGTCGCCATGGCGATCCCCCCGGTGAGGGGCTGCGGCTTGAAGACCATGGTCATGATCACCCCGAGGAAGGCACTCACCGCGGCAGGGACGGCGTAGATCATGAACGGGAAGGTAACGGTCTCGAGGAAAATCGCACTGATGATGAGGGGAGCCGCCTGCAGGAAAGAAAAGGCGATCAGCACGATGCCCAAGTAGTGAAAGACCGTGGCAAACTTCCCCATTCCACCCTCCCCAGAGAACCTCATCTTACCGGGTTACACCCCTCCTACCAAGGCGTGCGCGCGAAGCGGGGACACGGAGCACGCAGGGAGTAGGAGCAGAGTTGAGTGAGTGAATGATTGAGTGAGTGAATGAATGAATTTTAGCTTCTAAATCTCTTAATCCCCCGATGATTCAATCTATCAATTATACGATCTCCCGATCTCTCAATTTCTCAGCGCCCTCTGCTATAAAGTGATTGGCAAGTCCGTCAACATCCCTTCACGGCCTTTACGCCCAGGTTGAATGCCGCTTGCAGGGCTTCCGGGCGCGTATCGATATCCCCCTTGGCCTCGATCCCGCGCAGGAGAAGCTCTCCCCAATAATCGGTCTCGTACACATCGAAGAAGTACTTGACCGTGCGGGTCACCCCCTTGAACTCTTCGCGAGAGGAACCGGCAACGCAGAGAAAGACCCCGCGGCGTCGCGCGCGTCCAGTCGCTGTCTCGGGAAGCGGGGTATGAAGAAGGAATTTCCGCGCCCACTGGCATTGGGAGCGGTCGACGAGCGACTTCACCTGGGAGGGAAGGTTCGCAAAGAAGAGCGGGGCGGCAAGCACGATCACATCAGAGGCAACGAGCTTCTCATCGACCGTTTGAAAATCGTCCTTCACCACGCAAAGACCGGTCTCTCGACAACCATCGCAAGCAACGCAACCCGCAATAGTCAGCCGGGAGACTCTTACCTTCTCCACCGTGCCTCCAGCCTGCGCTGCACCTGCCAGGAATGAATCCAGGAGCCGCTCCGTGCTCCCAGACAAACGCGGACTGCCTGCAAGACCAAGGACTCTTATCGACCCCTTTCCACCACTCACTTGAGGTAGCGGTTGAACCAGCGGGAGATCTGCTCCAACCGCGCGATACGCCGATCGGTGCGCCCACTTCGCGAGAGGCCGTGCGGCTCCGAGGGGAAGCGGATCATCTCCGTGTCGACGCCAAGCCTCTTCAAGGCGACGAAGACCTGCTCGCCCTGTTCGATCGCGCAGCGGAGATCCTGCTCGCTGTGGATCACCAGGGTTGGAGTCCTCGCGTTGCCGATATACTTCATCGGCGATTGCCGCCAGTAGTTGTCGAGGTCCTCCCACGGGGGGATATCTCCA
>JAUWNQ010000063.1 GCA_030612565.1 Candidatus Bipolaricaulota bacterium
AACGCCCAACTGGATTCGCAAGAGATCACGCGGTACTGTTCGCTCGATAAGGAGGCAGAGGGGCTCCTGAGGATGGCGATCGACCGATTTGCGCTGAGCGCGCGCGCCTACACCCGCGTGTTGAAGGTGGCGCGAACGATCGCTGATCTGGACACGGTGCGCTCCATAAAGGCGCAACACCTGGCAGAGGCGATCCAGTACCGGCCAAGCGACGAGACTCTTCACTGACAAGGAGGAAATATGATAGCAAGAAGGTTATGTATCCTGGCATGGATAATGATGATAGGGCTAGCGACCGCGGCGATAGCGGCCGACCTTCCACTTACTGTATCGGGAATCGAGGTTGAGGGGAACGTGGAGATCCAGACGAAGAAGATCCTCGATGTCGTCCCGTTCCACGTTGGCGACACGATTTCCAATGATGACCTGAAAGCGGCGTCACAAGCGATCTACGACCTCGGCTGGTTCAGCGAGGTGATCCCAACAATCGGTGACGCGGGCTCGATCCTCTTCCGCGTGGTGGAGAACCCGGTGCTGAAGAAGATCGAGATCACAGGGAACGTGAACACAGAGCCATTCGAAATCTTTGGGGTCACCCTCTTTAGCACACCGATCATGCCCTCCGACAAGATCCGTCGCATCCTCCGTGACAATGGGGTGAAGACGAATAAGGTCCTCAGCAACAAGTCGATCGAGGATGGGCTGCAAGAGGTGATCGATGAGTACGAGAAGAAGGGCTACACCCTGATCATGGTGGGGAAGGTCATCCCAGGCGAGACGCTCTCAATAGAGATCATCGAGGGGAGGGTCACCGCGAACATGGTCAGCGGCCTCGAAACCGTTCCTGAGGAGGTTGCGCAGGAGATGATAGACCTCCCCATCGGCGTATGCCTGAAGAAAGCGCCGATCCAGAGGATCCTCGCTCGCATCAAGGAATCGGTCTTCTTCTCCGATGTGAATGTCGTCCCTCAACAGGGAGCAACCCCGGATGAGGTCCGCCTGCTGTGGACCCTCACCGAGAGGCGGCTGATCGATAACCCGATCGAGATCAACGGCATCACCCTTGCGGGGGTGACCCTATTTCCGCACGAGATCGCTGAGGGCTCGCTCGGTGGGGTCCCAACAGGGTCGATCGACAACTATGCTCTCCTCCAGATCATCCAAGGCCTCTACGACCTCTACTACCGCACCGGGTACGTCATGGTCCGTCTCTCCGTCGGCCAGGTCGAGGAGGGGGTTCTCCCCTTGACGATAGAGGAAGGGCAGATCGGCGATATCAGCGTCGCGGGAAACGATCACACAAAGGACTACGTGATCATGAAGACTCTGGGCATCCACGAGGGAGAGATCCTGAATCAGGGAAGACTCGCTGTCGCTTACCAGGGGTTGATGTCGCTCGATTATTTCACGTCGCTCGATATCGTCCCCGAGTGGGTCGATGACCAAGTCTCCCTCTCCATAGCCATCGTCGAGAACAAGAAGCTGGGAGGGATCAATGGATCGATTGCGTTCTCCCCGGAGAGCGGGGGATTGGTAGGAAAGCTTGACTACAGCCAGAAAAATCTTTTTGGAACAGGACAAGATATTTCTTTCTCCTACAGTCGCGGGTTGATCGAGGATAAGAGTGCTGTCTGGAATCTCGGTTACAGCACGGTCGCTTACTTCCAGGATTTCAACCGCGTGGGGATCAATCTCTATCGCCGAAGCGATGAGAGGTCGATCGATGAGGATCAATCACGGACGTTCCTCACCATCGGAGGAAGCGGATTGGTAAGCTATCCGTGGGCCGACTACACCGACCTCACCCTCTCCTACAAGCACGAATCAGTAACCACAAGCGAAGATTCCCTATGGCAACCGATCAATTCCATCACCATTGGCCTACGCTTCGATGATGTGAATAATCCGCGCTTTCCAATGGCAGGAAGTCGCCGCGCTCTCTCCTTGGAACAAGCAGGAGGTTTTGCGGTTGGCCCTGATTTTACCAAGCTTGACATGCAATGGGTTCACTTCTCGCCGGTGCGAATCGGTCTCCCGTTTCTTGCGGAGCGCGATCAAGTTATCGCCATTCGTCTTGCCCTGGGATGGGGATACCACCTTCCGTTCTCGCAAGCTTATGATCTGGGTGGCCCCATGACGATACGTGGTACCGATGCTTCTCCTGTTCGACGGCTCTGTTACGCCAACATTGAATATCGCCTTGCGGTAGTGGAGGGGCTTACCGGGGTTCTGTTCTTCGACAGTGGGGTGAACTTCGACCAGGTAAATTCCGAAGGAGCGAAGGCATCCTTTGGAGTGGAATTGGGGATCGAGGCAGCCGGAATGTACGTGCGGTTGGATATGGCGTGGGTTCTCGGCTCCGATCTTGGATGGGTCCCTCACTTCAATTTTGGATTCAGCCCGATGTTCTAAGGGTGACCAAATAGAAGAGACGCAGTATAATCGAATCCGGTTTTTCTTGTAAAGCGAAAAAGGAGGAATAGCATGTCCAAGAACACGATGGTTGTCGCTGTTGTCGCGTTACTTCTCGCGGCTCTCGCACTGGTCCTTCCGTTTGTCCTTCCCGCAAGCGAGGGAGGGGATGAGGTCGCACTGAACGCCCTGGGTGATCGGATCACAAATCTGGAGAACTCATCGAGCGCCCCGCTCAAGATCGCTTACCTGAACGCCGAGGATGCCTTCAGCGTCTTCACCGATGCGGTGAGCGACCTGCGCCAAAAAGCGATCGATAAACAGATGGAGATTGCCAAGCTACAACAGGATTTCATGGCGGGTACGATCTCCAAGGATGAGTACCAGAACACCAATAATCGCCTGCAAGTCGAACTTCTGCAGGCACAACTCAACATCGATGTCGGCACGATCGACAAGATGATCGACTCCTCGGGATTCAGTAATATGCGCAGCGACCTGCAGCGACTCAGGGATGAAGCCCAGCCGGTCCTCGACTTACTGAAGAACCTGGTGACGACGATACGCACGGGAGTGATCGATGAGCAGAGCTTCGAAAATGAATACACCCAGGTGAAGAACGCGTTCACCCAGCTTGACCAGCTCCTCACCAAGGCTGCGACAGCAAAGATCGTGGAGGCGGCGAACAAGGTGGCCCTTGCTGAGGGGTACGACCTCGTCCTACGCGTCAAGAACGTCATCATCTACCGCAACACGGCCAAGATGATCGATATCACTGACATGGTCAAGCACGAACTCAGTACGTACCTGTAAACGAAGATGGTGCGGGATATCGAGGCGATCCGGCGGTCGTTACCCCTGAGGTATCCCTACCTGTTGATCGATCGGATAATGGAAGAGGAAGAGGGGCGCGTCGTCGCGCTGAAGAACGTGACGATCAACGAGCCGGTCTTCCAGGGGCACTTTCCCGAACCCCTCTCCGCGGTGATGCCGGGGACGTTGATCCTGGAGGCGATGGCCCAGACAGCCGCCTTTCTCATGGGCCTAGACGGCAAGGGGATGGGCTACCTGGTGGGGATCGATCAGGCCCGCTTCCGTCGGAGGGTCGTCCCTGGGGATCAGCTTCTCCTCACGGCACGCACGCTACGTAAGAGGAGAGGATTACTTCGCGCTGAGGTGGAGGGGACGGTCGCTGGTGAGACGGTAGCGAAGGCAATCATCACGCTCGTCGCCGCAGGAGAGGAAGATGTGGGATAGGATCATCGAGTGCGTCCCCAACATCAGCGAGGGGCACCGCCGGGAGGTGGTCGAGGAGATCGCCGCTGTTGTCGCCGGACCGGGGCGACAGGTGATCGACTTGAGCCTCGATCCTGATCACAATCGCTCGGTGATCACCATCGTCGGTGAGCCGGACGGTCTTGCCGAAGGGGTCATCTCCCTGGTGAGAAGGGCGGTCGATCGGATCGACCTGCGCAAGCACCACGGGGAGCACCCCCGCATGGGAGCGGTCGATGTCATCCCGTTTATCCCTGTCCGAGGGGTGACGATGAACGACTGCGTCGAGCTCTCCCGAACGGTCGGCAAGAGAATCGCTGAGGAGATTGGTCTTCCGGTCTACCTGTACGAAAGATCGGCGACGAATGCCGCCCGTAGGAATCTGGCCACGATCCGCAAGGGGGAGTTCGAAGGGTTCGCCGCGAAGATCGCTCTCCCCGAGTGGGAACCGGATTTTGGCCCCAAAGAGATCCATACTAGCGCCGGCGTCGTCGCGGTCGGCGCGCGCGAGTTCCTTATCGCCTATAACATCAACCTCGCCACCTCCGATCTTGCAGTGGCGAAAGAGATTGCTTCCGCGGTCCGCTCTTCGAGCGGGGGTCTGCGCTACGTCAAGGCACTCGGATTTCCACTCGCCGAGAAAGGGATCGTACAGGTATCGATGAACCTGACGAACTTCAAGAAGACCCCTATTTTACGGGTCTTCGACCTCGTGAAACGCGAGGCGGAGCGCCGCGGAGTGTTGGTCGCGGGGAGCGAGATCGTGGGAACGCTCCCTAGGGAAGCCCTCTATGACGTAGCATCTGCAGCGCTGCAGATCGAGGGGTTCTCCTCGCAACTCGTACTCGAGGAGCGAATCGAGAACGCACTGCGTTGAGGATCGCCGGGCAAGAGGTCGAAGACGCTGTAGTCCTTGGCTATGCCCGTACCGGCAGGGCGACGACGCAGTTCCTCCTCAATCACGGTGTCCGCCCGTTTGTGAGCGACTCCGGGCCGCTCTCA
>JAUWNQ010000167.1 GCA_030612565.1 Candidatus Bipolaricaulota bacterium
CTCTCGATGGTGACCTTCTCCTCACCGCATCCCATGAGAGCCACGGCTCCCAGTACAAACGCTGTGATGAGTAACAGTACAAGCATCTTTTTCATGTTTTTCCCTCCTTTCCTCTAAAATCGAAATCCGCACATGCCGCAGGCGAGCGTCACTGCCGGGTCCGCAACAAGGGACCCCACGGCAACCGTTTCACCTGACCCATGCCTGTCATGGATTGGAAAAGTAACATATATCATAACCGGTGACTATTATTTCTGAAAGAGGGTGTTGTTCTCCTTCCCGGAACGTGTATCTTACCGCGAGACTTACGTTCCGCACATCTCAAAACAGTTTATCGCTAATTACCAACACGCCTACGAATCCCGGCGATAGGCCATAAGGGGACATCCGAGAAGCCTCAGTACTTGCTCCTGGAGATCGGTGAGTTCGGGCTCAAAGAGCTGTACTTCATCGCCGTTCTCAAGAAGCGTGTGCCTCTCAACCAGGCTGAAGAGCTTGAGTATCTGCTCCGCGGTTGGCCGGTGGTTTGCCCTCTCCTCGGGGTAGAGAGGTATGTCGGTGATATCCTCCATATCCATTGCCTCGCGTATTTCCCTCTCGATAAGTGACTGTACCAACAGACCTACGAAGTAGAGGAAGAAAAACGCCTCCACGCGGCCCTCGTTCTTGAGGAGAACCGGGGCTATCTCAAGGACGCTCTTGGTCTGGGCGAAGCGCTTCTCGATTGTGGGCTGGCGCTTGTGGGCTTCGAGGACCTGTTTGGGGGTGAGGGACCTGTCATTGGTGAGAAGTGGGTACATGCCATCGCTTTTGTGGTCGTAGGATATTGCTTCCTCGCGGGAAGCCCACGTTATCTTCCACTTGAGCTTAGTCTTCCGTACGTACTTGGTGTCAGGGCCGGGACGGCCCCGCCTCTCCTGCTTGAACGTGTGCTCGGGAACGGTATCGAGCGAGACCTTGATGTAGCGCACGACACGCAATCGCTCGAGGATCTCGTCTATCTGCCTCTGCACCTGATAGCGCGACCGCTTCCGGGCCCTGGGGCCCAGGCAGCTCTTGGCAAGATCACCAAGCTCCTGCTTGGCTCTGTCGATCCGCTCGCGGCGGGACTGTGCGTGCTTCAGGCGCAGAAGTGAGCCAAATACCCAGATCACCGGCCATCCCTCACTCGAGGGAAGCTTGTCCTTCCAAACGAACCACCGGTCCCGGGGTCCACCCTTCTTTCTGGGGTTTTGCTTGTCGGCGACCTTCTCCCAGGCGGGCTCGTTGTCCTGGACCCACTTGCGGAACTCCTTGTCCTCCAGGCGATTTCTCGGCATCACGGTCACAAAACGCCCGCCATGATTGTCGATGTACTCCATGGCATCAGCGTTACAGAGCTTGCTGTCCGCGACGTAGAGGAAGTCCTTCCTCCCGGTGGCCTTCAAGAGCGCGTCCCAAGTCTCCTCGTGGGTGCGCGAGTCGCTGGCGTTTCCCGCCTCGCAGCGGAACTGCACAGGGACACCGCCATCGGCGGTGGAGGTAAGGATGAACAGGAGCTGCTTGAGGTCGGGCCTCTTGTCCTTGGAGTAGCCGTAGGTAATGAAGGGGGCCTTCTTGCCTCGTATGCTCCTGCCCTTTGCCCGGGCGTACTGCCCGGTGAACTTGATGGTGGTGGAGTCATTGTGAAGCTCATCGAAGGAGAGGGAAAACCGCTCTCCCACCGCGATAACGATCTCGGTTAAGAGGGTTCCCCGGTCCGCGTCGAACAGCCTGTCCAGAGAGCGGCCGATGAGGTCGTCGGTTACTCCTTCCGCCTCCTCTCCCGTCAGGCCGAACCCCTCCGGGGCAAAGGTGGCAACCACTTCCCCCAATCGGTAGATGGGCTCACGCTCGGTGATGATGGACCGAAGGAGGATCCCCAGTCTCTTCGCGTAAGGAATGCGGCAACGCTCATCCTCGGTGGGGACCGCGCGGTCGAAGAAATCGTAGAGCCCGAGGCGGTCTGTGAAGTGGTTGATGAGAGGAAGGGGTCCTAATCGCTCGGTCACAAGATCGAAGCTCTTTTCCTCCATGCCCACCTCTTGACAGACAGCAGGTCTAGCGTTAGTATAAACGCAAGATATGGGAGTTGTCAAGCAAGATGGCACAAGATGTTGAGAGGAACAAGAAAGACGCGGAGCGCCGCATAGAGGAGATAAAGCGGAAGATCTCCGGGATGGACCTTGTCTGCTCAGGTACGTTGATGAAGCGGATGAAGAAGTGCGGCAAGCCCAACTGCCGGTGTGCTACCAATCCGGATGCCTTGCACGGTCCATACCACGAGTGGAACCGTTGGGAGAACGGTAAGCTCGTCCACAAGATCGTATCTGAGGAGCAGTCGGGTGAGCTTGCGGGGGCGATTGCCAATCAGCGCGAGATCAAGGCTCTTCTGAAAGAGTGGGAGCGGGAAACCAGCTCGATCATACTTGGGAACCGGAAGCGCAGGGGCGGATGATCAGGCCGGGAGATAATTATGAAGAAAAAGGCTCGGAGATGTGCGGAACGTAAGCCTTGCGTTTGGTGCCTGGCACCTTTTGCAAGAATATTGCGTTTGGTGCCTGGCACCATCTTGCGTTTTGTCAT
>JAUWNQ010000047.1 GCA_030612565.1 Candidatus Bipolaricaulota bacterium
TGAAGTGATCAAGTGCGCTCTTCAGCATGGGATATGGAGACTGTCCCAATGGGCAGAGAGATGTCTGTTCCATCGTCTCTGCTATGTCGAGCATCAGGTCGAGATCCTCCTGCGTCCCTGCTCCTGCGAGGAATCGATCCATTATTTCCACCAGACGCGCGGTTCCTACTCGGCACGGAGCACACTGACCGCACGATTCATGACGGAAGAAATGGAGGATATCCGCGAGCAATGGAGCCACGCGGCAGCTCTCGTCCAACACGAGGATCGCGCCAGATCCAAGCACAGCTCCATGGGATGCCAGGCTGTCATACTCGAGTGGGACATCCAGCATGTCCTCACCAAGGAACACGCCTGCCGCTCCTCCAACAAGGGCTGCAAGGAACTGCTTCCTCTGAGCAACTCCGCCTCCGATCTCGAAGATCAGTTGTCGCAGCGTAGCTCCCATCGGGGCTTCCACCACCCCTGTGTGGACTACCGCGCCGGAAAGAGGATAAAGTTTGGTCCCCGGAGAAGCAGGCAAGCCGACTGACCGGTAGGCATCTACCCCTTCTCGCACTATTTCAGGAACATTCGCCAGGGTCTCGACGTTATTGATAACTGTCGGCTTCCCCCACAAGCCCATACTTGCAGGGTAAGGAGGACGTAGGCGTGGGATCCCCCGTTTTCCCTCCATTGATTCAAGCAGTGACGTCTCCTCACCGCAGACATATGACCCGGCTCCTCGATGCACGTGAATGTCGAACGAAAAGGATGAATCAAGTATGTGCTGTCCTAAATAGTTAGCTTGGCGAGCTTCCTTGAGTGCATTCTCTACCTGTTTGATTGCTTCAGCATACTCACCGCGTATGTAGATGTACCCCTCCAGGGCACCAACAGCGTAACCAGCAAGGATTATCCCCTCTATGACTCGATGTGGAGTCCCTTCCAGGAGAACACGATCCTTGAACGTCCCCGGTTCCCCCTCATCGGCATTGCACACCACGTACTTCGGCTCTCCAGGAGTCTTCCGCGTAAACTCCCATTTACGGGCAGTGGGGAATCCTGCTCCGCCCCGCCCGCGCAATCCCGCATCCTTAACCGCAGAAACAACCTCCTCAGGGGTCATCTCGGCAAGAGCACGTGTCAACCCTTGATAGGCACCCTTTGACACCGCTTCTTCAAGACTTCCCTGCTGATCATAGTCCTTCAAGAGCCGACGGTGTTCTCCAAGGAGAGTCGGTGAGCGTCGCCGAGATGACATTCGATCCGCGCCACGTGCTTCGGTAAGAATCCTTGGAAGGTCTTCCCGTTTAAGCTGTGTGTAAATGGCATCATCCACTTGAAGGGCTGGCGCCTCTGCACACGCCCCTAAGCAACTTGAGAGCTCGAGCGTAAACTCGCCATCCGGTGTCGTCTGTCCCGGATCGATCCCGATCTCAGCCTTGATCCCTGCGATCAATTTCCCCGTTCCAGCAAGACGACACTGAGGGGATTCACACACGCGTATGATATGCCGTCCACGTGGATTCTCACTGAGCATGGAATAGAACGTTACTACTCCACGCACAAAACCCATGCTGACGCCAAATTCCTTCGCGACTGATTCCAGCGCTGTCTCTGAGAGAAACTGGTTCTCCGAATTATCCTGAATCTCTCGCAAACGTTGCAAGAGTCCAGGACAAGCCGATCGTTCCACTCTAAACGATGACACGGTCTGTCTCATGTTACCTCCTCTTCCTGTCTTACCTACTTCGAATTACGACTTCCGAGCAGGTTTCTCCAAGCGAACTCTGACTTAAGCGCCTGTGCCCATCACTTGACGAGCCTTGTCAAGCATCAGATTGATGAACCTCATCACTGTCCAGTACCAAGTCCATTAGTTTGTTCCCCCTTAAATAAAAAAACCGACTCAGCCGTACAGCCTCGCCGGTGAAACAACAAATATCATCTAAAGACAGCCTTCTTTAGTATCATTAATGAGAGCAACTTGCCAGAAAGAGTGGGAAGGCTCTCCTCCCTGCCGGGTCACCTCTTCTCCCGGCACGGGCAGTTACAGGCCTTCTTGAGAAGCTTCATTTGCATCCCCTACTTCATCAATCGTAAAGTCTCTTTTTCCCCAGCCGCTTCCGGCTTGCCTCCCCATAAAACCTCACTATCAGCGCGTAGTATACGCAGCGCGGCTCGGAAAGGTCAAGTTGTGGTCATCACGCAAAAATCGTTAAGCTGTGCCACGCGGTTCAGGATCCGAACTTGGGTGTCCAGTTATTGTAATTCAAGAGCATCGGGAGGACCTTCCCGCTCCACCGGCACAGGCCTCCACGACCGGCTTCGCGCTCACCGAACACGCTCGTCGTATCACGTCGCACGTTCGGACCCACGTAGAGAATCGGGACCGGTTCGGCGGTGTGGTCCCCGTACTCGGTCGGGGTGGTGTGATCCCCGGTGATCGCGAGGTGGGTCTCCTTCCAGTCAACCCCTTCCATCAATGGCGCGATCAGCTCGGCGTCGATCCTCTCGATGAACGCGGCCTTCGCCTTTGCATCATGATCATGCCCGGCGTTGTCCGTCCCCTTCACGTGGATAAAGACGTAGTCGAAGGTCTCTAGAGCCGCAAGGGCTGTTTTGGCTTTCGAACGGAGGTCAGTATCTAGCCCACCGGTCGCACCGGGTGCATCGCGTACCTCCATTCCGCAGGCGAGCGCGATTCCGCGATAGAGCGCGCCACCGGCGATGACGGCTCCGCTCACCCCGTAGACCGTCTCGATCGAATCGAGGTGTGGCAGGTCGGAAGCTCCGCGGGCAAGGATGTAGTTCGCCGGTTTCTCTCCAGTACGTTCACGCTCCCTGTTCACCGGGTGATCGTGGAGAACCTCATAGCTGCGCCTCGCCAGTTCATTCAGCGCAGCGGCGGTGCGGCGGGAGCCTTCGTCGTTATGCCCATCCATGGGCTTGAAATCGAGCGCTTTTGCATCGACCTTGTGCGGGTCGTTCTCCGTGACGTAGCACGACAGTCCGTCCCCCCGTAGTAGTAGCGCTCCGCGGTGCTGTGTGCTCGGGCGAAACTCGAACTCAACGCCCAGGCTCTTCTCCAGGGAGATACTGTTCAATGCCTTCGCCAGTTCCGCTTGCCCTGAGGAGATCCTCCCCGCACGCCTATCTTTGACGATGAACTTACCCTCGTTGGGTGTCACGGTGGCGAAGTTTGCCCGGAAGCAGATATCGCCCGGATTCACTGCCATCCCAATCCCGAGGCACTCGAATACGCCCCGCCCAGTATAGACCACATACGGGTCGTAACCCAAGAGCGAGAGGTGCGCCGTGTCGCTCCCCGGCCTCACCCCAGGAGCGATCGGATCGACCAGGCCCAGCGCGCCGCGCGCCGCCAGCTCGTCGAGGTGGGGGGTCTGCGCGGCCTCGAGACAGGTCTTCCCCCCCTGATCGGTCGGCCGTCCGCCAAGACCATCGGCGATGATGAGAATCGCTTTCATGTTCTCCTCCTTACGTTCGCTGCTCATGGGTGTCATCGATCGCTGCGGCAAGCCATACCGTCGGGTACGTTACCCGGTAACGGAAGCGAAATCAACGCGAAAGAGCCTCAAGTTGTAAGTACTGCCGATAGCCCCCTTTTCTTGACCACGCTCGAACATTCCCATACCTTAAGAGGATCGACAGGTGGATTGAGGGGGACGATGAGCCAAGAAACGGAGGTCGAGGTGATCGTGAAAAAGGAAGAGTTAAGGGCCGCTCTTGTGGCGGCGATCGAGAAGGCTGTCACCGTCCTTCCACCAGACGTTGTGGCCGCCCTAAAACGGGCCCGTGAAGTTGAGGAGGAAGAGCGTGCCCGGTCGCAGCTCGCTGCGATGCAGCTCGATGCGATCCTGAAGAACATCGAGATCGCCCGTGCAAGAGCGATCCCCCTCTGCCAGGACACGGGGATCCAGACCTTCTTCGTCAAGGCCGGGGTGGCAAGCCCGTTTCTCAAGGATCTCCCTGAAGTAATCGCAGCCGCGGTTGCCGAGGCGACTGCTATGGTCCCTCTCCGCCCGAACACGGTCGACCCGTTCACCGGTGTGAACCCAGGGGACAACCTGGGGCGGTTCATGCCCCTGATCGAGTGGGACCTTGTCGCAGGGGACGAGATAACGATCGACCTCCTCCCAAAAGGGGGCGGGAGCGAGAACTGCTGCGCCCTGAAGATGCTCGCACCCGGGGATGGAATCGAAGGGATCGAGCGGGCGGTCGTCGATCACGTCATATCTTGCAAAGGGGCTCCATGTCCTCCGACGATCGTCGGGATAGGGATCGGGGGAGGTAGCGACACCGCGATGAAGCTCGCCAAACGCGCGATCCTGCGCGAAGTTGGCAGCCATCACCCAGATCTCGGCGTGGCTGCGTTGGAGGGAAAACTCCTCGCACTGATCAACGAAAGCGGGGTCGGCCCGATGGGCCTCGGAGGGAAGACAACCTCGCTGGCGGTGCATATCGAGTACACCTTCCGCCATCCCGCCTCCCTCCCGCTGGGGATCGTCATACAGTGCTGGGCCGCTCGCCGTGCCAAGGTTCACATCACGGCAGAGGGAAGGATCGAGGTCGCCTGAGATGAAACGAGAGATCCTTCTTCCCGCTCCTCCCGATCTCGTGCGAGAACTCCGCATTGGGGATCAACTCTACCTCAGCGGAACGATCT
This sequence comes from Candidatus Bipolaricaulota bacterium, assembly GCA_030612565.1. Next base: position 4,670 of record JAUWNQ010000047.1, read on the forward strand.
TCACCGCACGCGACGCGGCACACCGCCTACTTCTTGCGCTGCAAGATAAGGGCGTGGAGATCCCCTTTGACATCGTAGGGCTGCCCCTCTACCACTGCGGCCCACTGATGCGCAAGGTGAAAGATACTTGGCATGTGATCTCCGCCGGCCCGACGACGAGCATGCGCATGGAGCCGCTTGCGGCGAGCTTCCTCTCCCTCTTTGGACCCAAGATCATCATCGGCAAGGGAGGGATGGGACCTGCGACGCAGGCGGCGCTTAGGCGCGAAGGAGCCGTCTACACCCACTTCACCGGCGGAGCCGGGGCACTCGCAGCAGTGGCGATCGAGGGAGTGGAGAGGGTCTTCTTCCTCCAGGAGCTGGGAATGGTCGAAGCGGTCTGGCTCTTGCGCGTGAAACGCTTCGGCCCGCTCCTCGTCACCATGGACAGCACCGGGGAAAACCTGTATTCTGACCTCGATGCAGCGGTCGCCGAAAGAAAGCGGGCGATCGACGCGCGAATTTAAGAAGGAGATTGAGAGATTGGGTAAGTGAGTGATTGAGCGAGTGAGAGATTGAGTTATTGAACCTCCCAATCTCCCCTCCGGGCTAGAAGCCCTTCATGGCCGGCGGCCGATCATTCAATCTTCCGATCTCTCAATTCCTCAGCGCCCTCTGCTCTACCGGTAAAATGCTTGAAACTACGGTTTGAGATCGAAGGCGAGCAGTAGAAAAGGTTTACTTAACAGGCTCTAAGGAGGCTCTAATATGG
>JAUWNQ010000108.1 GCA_030612565.1 Candidatus Bipolaricaulota bacterium
CTGCCAATGTACCCTTCTATGCGTCGAGAGAGAATTGACCGCGGTTAGTTACCCACACGTAATAGCGGGGAACCATCAATCCTCACTTCGTGCGCGTGTGAAGCTAGGAGCCGCTACCCACTCAAAACGACGAAGAGCCAAGAAAAGAACCCGAAGGCTTGAGCTGGAAACAAAAAGGCTCTCTCTAACTTCATAGTAAAGTGCCTCACCCTTCCTCGGACACCGGCCAGGGGAGGAGGGCCCTGTTCTTTGCATACAGCGACGAAGTGTTATAATAGTGGATAACAGGATATTCCATCCTGGCGAAAAAGGGGGTACGTATGAAACGAATGATGGCGGTGGGTTTGTTAGGTTGTCTGTTTACGGGCCTATTGGCGGTTGCTGCTCCAATCTCTCTCTGTGATTACCACACTCCCGAAACGAGTCTCTCGGACATGAATCTGGCCTTCAACTACCGTTACTTTGACGATCCGGCGACAGAAGGGGTCGATGCGAGCTCTGGGCGGTTCTCGCTTGGCTACAACCAGCTCTATGACTCGCCAGACATTGGGATCACCCTCGTAGGGACCGGCGAGGTCGCCCTCACGGGTTTCAGCGTCACCGGCGGGCTCGGGCAGGGTGCTGGAACGCTGCGCTACTATCTCACAGAGGATATGCCGTTCTTCGGGTTCGGCGGGGTGGAGGGATCGTTCGCCACAGGGCAGCCTCAGCCGGGCATGGCTCTTAGTGCTGGCCTTGGCTATGGCCGGTTCAACGATGTAACACCGTTGGCCAAGGCGTTCAGGATCCAAACGGACCTATTGACTCTTGAAGCGATCACCGATAGCTTGCCCGATGAAGTGCTGATGGCGATCGCAACGGAGATCGGCCGGCAGATCGAGTACGCAGAGCTGAAGGAGCTCGTCGCGGCGATCGAAACGCTGATCGAGGACGCGTCCGGTGCCACACTGAACGCGCGCGCGCTCCTCTCTATCGAGGACGAGATCCTCGCGACCGGGGATGAGAAGTACTGCGGCTGGTCGGTGCAAGGCGGGATCGGATACGAGATTATTGATTCCTTCGGCGGTGAGAAGGATATCCTCCTCACTCTATCTGCCGATGCTGCCTTCGCTCCGGAGCCCGGCTCCCAGCTCCTCTTCCACGCGAGCTTCTTCGGCCCGTTCAACATCACCGCAGAGAACACCTTAACCGCGACAGCCTCCTACGATTACGCCCTCAGTGAGGACACGACGGTCATTGCCAACTACAACCTGCAGAGGGTGCAGCCCCTGGGGCAGGACGTAGCGGACAGCCAATCGGCCTCGCTCGCGATCGCCTTCAACCTCGGCGGAGCGAACGTCTCCTTGCAGCTCGCACTGACAAAGGGAGTAGGTGCGATCGATTGGTCGAGGGAGATCACGATCTCCGCAACGATGAACCTGCTTTAAGAAAGGGATCACCCCGGGAGGGGGCACCGCAGGATCGGTGTTCCCTCCCTTATATTGTAGGCGGCCCCACAGCAAGAGGTGAAAAACCACTCGAAGGCGTAAGGAAAGGGGGGGAAACGATGGATGTGCCTAACGATATCAAGAAGGAAGCCTGGTCACACTTCAAGGACTACCAAACTGTGATGCTGGCGACAGCGGAGGGAGGACACCCGCGGGTGCGCCCGGTCACCCTGATCGGTTACGACCATAAGCTCTGGGTTGCAACAGGAACGAACAGTGCAAAGGTAAGGGAGATTAAAGGGAACCCGAATATAGAGTTCTGCCTACAGTTTCAGGGAGAGGCAGGCGGTGGCTACGTGCGCGTCGCCGGGTTGGGGGATGTCGTCACCGATCAGGAGATCAAGGAGAGATTGTTTGCGCATACCGACTTCCTCGCTGATCACTGGAAGGACGCCGATGATCCCAGCTATACGTTGATCCAGATCATTCCGGTCGAAGTGGAGTACATGCGGCCGGGCGATATGGATGCGCAGAGGTTCGGGGTGTGAGAAGGCCTCATTGTTCAGTGTGGGCTTGCTCGCCGTACCGCGAGCAAGAAAGGGGCTGCTAACTTGAGCCAGGGCAGACCGGGTTGCTTTTTTCCCTCTGATCATCAAGAATCCCAGAAGAGATGAAAGGGATAAACAGCCCCTATCGAAATAGCAAGCTCTTCTCGCACGACTTCCTTGAGGAGCGATTGCCGTACTTGCTGGACTGGCAGCTCCCCGAGGAAGAGCTGAAAGCAGCTTGCGAACGGCTGCGCGATCTTTTCGACCGCGCTCTTCCTGCCACCTCCGAGGCCAACCTGGAGGAAGAGCTCATCCGCCCGATCTTGAGCGATATTCTAGGCTTTTCGTATTTTGTCCAGCCCTCAACTTCGATCTTTAAGACACACCGTAAGCCCGACTACGCTCTATTTTTGACCGAAGAGGAGAAACAGGCGGCAAAGCCCTTCGATGGAGAGAAGAAGCTCTTTGCAAACGCGCTCGCTGTTACTGATGCCAAGGCGTGGGAGGTTGACCTCGACACTATCGGCCCGGCAAGCCAGATGCACGACTATATCCTGATCTCCAATGTTCGGTGGGGAATGATCACAAACGGCCGTCGCTGGCGGCTCTATCAGCGAGACACGGTCCACGAACTCGACACCTTTTACGAGGTAGATCTGGAGAAGATCATTGCAGCAGACGATCCTTCCAGCCTGAAGTACTTTCTCGTCTTCTTCCGCGCGCAAAGCTTTCTACGGAACGGCTTTCTAGATCGCGTTCTTACTGAAAGCATCGAATACGCACGTCGCGTTGGTGCCGAGCTCAAGGAGAACGTCTTCGAGGCATTGCGTCTCCTGTGCCAGGGGTTCCTCGATGGGAATCAAGACCTCTCAGCAGAAGACCTCACTGCAATTCACGAAAACGGGCTTATCTTGCTTTACCGAGTTTTGTTCCTTCTGTATGCTGAAAGTGATCAGGAGCGGGAGCTTCTCCCGTTAAGCAACCCGGAGTATCGATAACAGATTGGGTTATGCGCCTTGAAGCGCGACGTCGCCGAACAAAGAGTTTGGCTCCCCGAGACCCACAACTTGTGGGGACGTTTCAAAGACCTATTTCACCTCATTCACAGCGGAAACGAGCGGCTTGGAATCTACGAGTATAACGGTGGTCTCTTCGATCCGGAACGGTATCCGTTCCTCGAACGCCACGTGATTGGGGACCGCTACCTGGCAGAAGCTCTCAGGCTCCTCACCTGCACGCAAGCGGAGGGACATCGCGGGTTCCTCGATTACAGCGCCCTGGACGTCCGCGAGCTGGGATCGGTCTACGAAGGACTCCTCGAACACAAGCTAATCTTGGAGGAAGAGCTTGCCTGGGAGAGGGATAAGTCGCAGCGCAAGAAGACGGGAAGCTACTATACGCCGGAATACATCGTCTCTTACATCGTAGGAGAGACCCTCGGCCCGTTGGTCGATGAGATCAAACAGGGGCTTAAGGAAGAGCGTACTGCCC
>JAUWNQ010000008.1 GCA_030612565.1 Candidatus Bipolaricaulota bacterium
ACGCGAGTTCCTTGTTTGCCGGAGCGAGAGGAGAACTCTTCAAGCTGCAATTGCAGGCGCAGGCCTTGCAGGGGTTGATCCGGCAGGAGATCTATAGCCAGCAGGCCAAATCGTTCAAGATCAAGGTTCCTTCCCAAGAGGGGGACGACGCGTTTGCGGAGCAGTATGATGGTCTCCTCGCTAGGTACAGCATCACCGAAGACCAGCTAGATGTCTACCTTATCGGCCAAGGGAAGACCTTGGAAGGGTTCAAGAAGGAAATGCGGGAGAGCGTGGAGGTACAACTGCGGGATCAGGCCCTGCGCGAAGAGGTGATCGGGGATCTCCAGCCGACCGATGACGAGCTCGCAGCCTATCTCGAAAAGAACATCTCGAAGTACGATACCCCTGAAGAGGTCCGCGCTTCGCATATCCTTGTCGACGATGAGGAGACGGCGAACGAGGTGCTCGACAGATTGAATAACGGTACCGACTTCGCTGAGCTTGCCAAAGAGTACTCTACCTGCCCGAGCGCAGAGGAAGGGGGCGACCTGGATTGGTTCTCGCGCGGGAGGATGGTCCCTGAGTTCGAAGAGGCGGCCTTCGCCCTTCAGGTGGGCGAGATTACTGGGATCGTCAAGACCGAGTTCGGCTATCACATCATCAAGCTGACCGACCGAAAGGAGGCCCACACCCCGACACTCGACGAGATCAAGGATCAGGTTCGCGATGACTATATCCAGGAGGCAGCAGAGCAGAAGTTCAACGACTGGTACGACGATATCTACGCGCAAACGCAGGTGGAGACCAACGTTCCGTTGTTGAACGCCTACATGGCGCAGCAGGAGGATATCGATCAGGGTCTGGCTCTGTTCGAGAGCGTGAAGGAGGCTGGTGCCTCGGACGACCCTTACCTTCCTTACTACATCGGCCGTATCTACGAATCGAAGATGGCGAGTGCGCAGCAGGATAAGAAGGCCCTGGAGGATAAGGAAGAACCGACCGCTGAGGATACCGCGCGGATTGACGAACTCACGCAAGAGATCGATGATTACAAGGCAAGAGCGCTCGCGCTCTACCTGGAGGCGTTGGAGAACGTAGATACCGATGAAAACTTCTTGAATCGGATACTCGCCCTCGATACGGACAACACTACCGCAATCTACCTCCACGGAAAGCTTCTCGCCGAGCGCGGGGATTACTTCGGTGCTGACATGCGTTTCAAGGAGGCGATCGACAAGGATCCAACTTACGTTGCTGCCTACATCGCCTCCGGAGACATGGCGGTGAATAACAGCACCCTCAAGCACGCTGTCGAGCAGTACAAGGCGGCGCTCGACCTGCGTCCGGGAGATATCAGTGTGCTGAGCAAGCTCGCCGCGGTCTATCTCTCTCTCAAGGAGCTCGATAACGCAGAGGAGATCCTCTCCCGGATTGCGGAGAAGGATCCGGAGAACCTGAACCTGAAGCTCATTGTCGGCCAGGGAGACCTGGCCTACGAACGGTTGATCATGGCGATCGACGAGCGGGATCGATTGGCTACGAAGACCGATCGAACGGCCGATGAGGAGGCTCGCTTGAAGGAGCTGGACGACTCGATCTCCTCCTACGAGGAGAGGGCGGTGGAGCGCTACAACAAGGCGATCGACCGTGGTGGGGCGATAGACCTCTACATCTCTCTCGGGAAGACCTACCTCGTCACCGGGGAGCTTGACGAAGCAAAGAAGAACTTCGACCACGTCATCCTCCGCTCTCCGTACAAGGCCGAGGCTTATGCTGGCTTGGCGGATGCTCTGCTTCAGATGGGGGATCGGGATGGGGCGATCGATAACTACAATACGGCCTTTGCCCGTACCTTCGACAATAGCCGCAAGCAGGAGTTGGGAGAGAAGCTGATCGAGCTTGTCCCCGACGATCTGCAGACGCGATTCAAGCTGGCGAGTGTCTACGCGCAGCAGTACATGTGGAGTTCGGCGATCAAGCAGTACGCGGCAATCCTCGATCTTCAAGCGGATTCGCTCGAGGCTTACCGTGGGATCGCCGAGGCCTACAAGTGGAAGACCGAGTACGATACCGCGATCGAATACCTCGCGAAGGGCCTCTCTTACGCGACCTTAGATGCGGACAAGATCGACTTCTACGAGACGATTGTCGACATCAACCAGATCCAGGTCGGGTCGGGAAGCCCGTTGACGCAGCCCGGGCTCGACGCCTCATTTGAACTGGCGAAGCTCTACCTGGCGCAGGGGGAGGACGATAAGGCGAAGGAGAGGTTGGAGAAGATCGCTAGCGACGATCCAAACTACCGTCCCGACGAGGTGAGCGCCCTGTTGATCCAGGCTGGTGGCGAGACGCCTGTCCCTGAAGCGGAGGTGCAGACGCCGAGCGAGACGGTAGAACCGTCACAGACGGAACCGCAAGAGGAGCAGACAGAGAGTGACGGGTCGTAGATCGTTCGATGACCTTGTCGCGTTGATCGTGCGGCTGCGCGCCGAGGATGGTTGTCCCTGGGATCGGGCTCAGGACCACTGTTCTCTGCGGCCGTATGTGCTGGAGGAGGCGCATGAGGTCATCGCGGCGATCGATGCGGAGGACCCTTCCGCCCTCGCCGATGAGCTGGGCGACCTCCTCCTCCAGGTTCTCCTGCACAGCCAGATTGCCTCTGAGGCGGGAACGTTCTTGTTCGATGACGTGATCGCTCACCTGTCGCGAGGCGCAGGGGGTGAGGCCATCTGATGCGCGACGCGACCGTATACTGGGTCAACACCACCGAATCGGAGGTGCACTTCCTCGACGCGATCGTTAGTGCATACGACGGCCTGGCGAACGTGCGGCGTGACTACTGCCTGCGCGATGGGAAGATCTACTTCAAGGTCTACGTTGCCCCAGGGATGGAGGATGAATTCCTCTCCCTGGCCGTTCGCCTGCGGGAGGTGGCGGCGATTGGGGAGGTCATCCGCGGGGAGGACGATGAGCCTTCTCAAGCCGCATGAACAGGTCGATTCGATCTTTGATATCGATTACGATCGACTGTATCGCAACGGGAAACGGGCGCTCCTCTTCGACCTTGATAAGACCCTTGGGGGCCATCGGCCGAGGCGGTTGGAGCCGGAGGTGTACGCTCTACTGGAAGACCTAGCAACACTGGGATTCCGTGTAGGGATCCTCACCAATCGCCGCTGGGGAACCGATGATCCGGTGATCGTGGAACTTGGGCGCAAGTACCCGCTGCGAGTTCGCGCGGGAAAGCCGAGAAAGGGCGGGTTTAAGGAGATCCTTTCTCAACTCGACATTCCCTACGAGCAAGCGGTGATGATTGGCGATCGTTTGTTCACCGATGTTTTCGGTGCCAATTGCTTGGGAATTTACTCCATCCGAATTCATCGTTAGTTCTGGAGCGCGCGGTATTACGCTTCCCCACAGCACTATCTCCGGTGTTGGCGGCAACCCCCTAATCGGCTATCATTCGCCTCGTGACAAAGGGGGAAGGAATGCCGTATGACAGTGCATCTTGCTTATCCAGACGAAGTTTCTTGCCCGTTCTTTCTTCGAAAAAACCAAGCGATGCAGGAGGTAACAACGGATGAAAGTGAAGCACCTCGTCTCTCTTGAAGACCTCTCTACTGAAGAGATCTACGAAGTCCTTGAGACGGCACGCCACCTGAAGCTCGAACTGCGTGCCGGGGTCAAGCATAACATGCTCGCCGGAAGGACGCTGGCGATGATCTTCCAGAAGCCTTCCCTACGGACGCGCGTCTCCTTCGAGAATGGGATGAATCAACTCGGGGGGAACGCGATCTACCTGGGGCCGGACGATATCAAGCTCGGGAAGAGGGAGACGACTGAGGATATCGCGATCGTCCTCTCGGGGTATGTGGATGGAATCATGGCAAGAGTCTTCGAGCACCGTACGATTGTCGATTTGGCAAAGTACGCATCTGTCCCTGTGATCAACGCGTTGTGCGATCGCTACCATCCGTGCCAGATCCTCGGTGACCTGTTGACGATCATGGAGAAGAAACGCGAGCTTGCCGGGTTAACCCTCGCCTTCATCGGCGATGGGAACAACGTGGCCCACTCCCTGATCAACGGGTGCACCAAGGTAGGGATTAATTTCCGCATCGCCTGCCCTAAGGGATATGAACCAGAGGAGGCGATCGTGCGTGCAGCGCGGGGTGCAGAGGGGTCGATCGAGATCATGCACGATCCAAAGGAGGCGGCACGGGGCGCGGACGTCCTCTACACCGACGTGTGGGCGAGCATGGGAGAGGAGGCGCAAGCAGCCGAGAAGAGATACGCCTTCTCCGGGTTCACCGTGGACGAGGCGCTCCTCGAACTGGCCGATCCCGAGGCGCTCGTGATGCACTGCCTTCCCGCCCATTATGATGAAGAGATTACCTACGGGGCCTCCCGCAGCGTGGGGAGCGCTATCTTCGACCAGGCGGAGAACAGGATGCACGCGCAGAAAGCGGTCTTGGCCCTCTTGATGGCATAAGGAGAATGATGAGCGCGCAACAGGTAACGATCGGTTCGGAGAACAAGGGAGATTGTCTTATCACGGTGGCTCCATCTGCCTCGCTTAAGATCGAGATCGAGGCGGGGAATGCGAGGCTCGTGGAGCGCGGGATTCGTGCCGTCGTCGAAGCGACCGCGGAAGCGATGGAAATCACCGCGGCGAAGGTCACGGTGGTGGATAGAGGTGCGCTCGACTACGTCCTTTCCGCGCGGATGGAGACGGCGCTGCAAACGGCCTTTCCGGAGATCGCCTCCCCGATACAACGGACAGTTGAGCGCGCCGCGACCGCGCGGGACCGCCTGCGGCGCAGCCGCCTCTACGCGCCGGGGAATAACCCGCGTCTCCTCGCGGGGATCGATCTCCACGACGCGGATTGTATCCTCCTCGACCTGGAGGATTCGGTCCCGTTGCAAGAGAAGGGTGCGGCACGGATCCTGGTGAAACACCTATTGCTGACGCTCGCCCTTCCCGAGGCGTGGGTGCGGATCAACCCTCTCTCCTCGCACGGTGCGGACGACCTCGCTGAGATCATGTGGGGACGACCGCACGGGATCTGTCTTCCCAAGGCGGAGTCGGCCACCGATGTTGAATCCCTCTCGCAAGCCCTCTCCGAGAAGGAACGCGAACTCGGGATACCCGCGGGATCGACCTATATCATGCCGATCATCGAGACGGCAAAGGGGATCCTCCCCGCCGAAGAGATATGCATTGCGGACGAACGTGTGGTTGTGGTCTCCTTCGGAGCCGAAGACTTCACACGCGATATGGGTGCCAAGAGGACGCACGACAGCCTCCTCTTTGCGCGGTCGATGCTTATCACAGCGGCGAAATCAGCAAGGATCCAGGCCTCGGACACGGTCTATGCCGACATTGCGGACGAAGCAGGGTTGATCGCCGAGACGAAGCTGGCGCGCGACCTCGGTTTCGACGGGAAGGGGGCGATCAACCCGCGTCAGATCGAGCCGATCCACAGGGTCTTCTCCCCGAGCGAGGAGGAGATTGAGGAGGCAATGAGAGTTATTTCTGCGGCAGAAGAAGCGGAGAGGAAGGGAATGGGTGCCGTGGCGCTCGGAGGTAAGATGATCGACCGACCGGTCTTAGAACGTGCCCGCCGAACGCTCAAGCTTGCTGATAATCAGCGAGCGGGGAAAGAGGTTGAGGAAGGATCACGATGAAGAACGCGCTCGGACGCGAGGTACCAGAGCAAATCGATGGCCGTGCCCTACATCCGTTCCAGGGGGCATTCGCCACGACTCCCACAGGACGCAAGGCCGCCCGTCCTCAGAAGACGGTGAAGCCGGGCGAGAACAAGGTCCTCCACTCGATCGAAGAGGCGATCGAGGCAACGTGCCTCAAGAGCGGAATGACGATCTCATTCCATCACTCCTTCCGCGACGGCGACCGGCTGGTGAACATGGTCGTCGATACCTGTGCGATGATGGGGCTGCAGGACCTACGACTCTTCCCCACGGCCCTCTTCCCGGTGCACGCGCCGTTGATCGAGCAGATCGAGAAGGGCGTTGTGACTAGGATCGAGGGCTCGATGAATGGGCCGATCGGTGCGTTCATCTCGCAGGGGGGGAAGCTTGCAGCCCCGGTGGTGTTGCGCTCGCACGGTGCCCGCTGGCGCGCGGTCGAGGCAGGGGACGTAAAGATAGATGTCGCGTTCATCGCTGCCGCGCAGGCCGACCCGTACGGGAACGCAAACGGGTTGAACGGAAAGACTCCCTGCGGGCCGATATCTTTCTCCGCTGTCGATGCGATGTATGCTGAAAAGACGGTCGTGGTGACTAACGACCTCGCCCCCTACCCGGTTTACCCGTTCGAGATTCAGCAGGGGTGGACAGACTATGTGGTCGTGGTCGATGAGATCGGCGCCCCGGAGAGTATCGCCTCGGGAACGCTTAAGATCACCCGTTCCCCGACGCGCCTTCGTATCGCTAGGCTCGCTGCTGCTGCGGGGGTGGCCTCTGGGTACCTCGTGGATGGGTTCAACTTCCAGGGAGGGGCCGGTGGAATCTCACTCGCCGCGACGAAATTCGTAGGTGAGGAGATGGAGAAGGCGGGAATTATCGGGGGATTTGCTATGGGCGGCGGGACGGAACTCATTGTCGATATGCTGCATCGTGGAACTGTACGAACGATCCTCGATGGGCAGGCGTTCGACCTCGCGGCGATTGCGTCCCTGCGCGAGGATCCGAACCATGTGCTTATGGATCCCGGGCACTACGCGAACTACGATTCCCGCGGCTGCGCTACCTACATGCTTGACGCTGCATTCCTCGGGGCGACCGAGGTCGATCTTGCCTTCAACGTCAACGTCAACACCCACTCTGACGGGCAGCTCCTGCACGGGATCGGAGGGCACCAGGACGTTGCTGCAGGGGCGAAGATGACCTTGATCACCATCCCGAGCCTGCGCGGACGTCTCCCGGTAATCGTCGATTCCGTAACCACGGTGACGACCCCGGGCGAGGTGGTCGACGTAGTTGTTACCGAGCGAGGAATCGCGGTCAACCCGAGACGTGAAGACTTAAAGGAACGCTTCCTCACAGCCGGTCTTCCGGTGCGGGAGCTCGCGGAGATCAAGGCGGAGGCGGACCGTCTCACCCAACCGCCGCGCAGGCCGATATTCGGAGACGAGGTGGTCGCCATCATCGAATGGCGCGACGGAACGGTTATCGATGCTGTAAGGAGGGTTGTCGGATGGGAGTGAGAGAAGAGTTGTTGGTGATTCTGCCGGAGATCGACCTATTCAAGGATGAGGGGTTGCGCGAGAAGGTCCTTGCTACCTGGGAGGAGGCGCTCGCCCGCGGCGGCTGGAGGCCAAAGGATATCGAACGGATGCCGTTCACCCTGGCGAAGAAGGTGGATATCAACTTCGCGCAGCACGTGCGGAGCGTGACCAAGATCTGCTTAGCGGTCGCAGAGACGTTCGATGAGATCTATGAGGGGGAGCTTGCGCTCGATCACGATACCCTACTTGCCGGGGCGCTGCTGCACGACGTGGGGAAGCTCCTGGAGATGGAGGAAGCGGATGGCGTCTTCCGCAAGAGCGCGGACGGAAAGCTAGTGCGTCATCCGTTTTCCGGGGTGGCTCTTGCTGATGCCAATGGGGTTCCCGCTACGGTCTTACACATCATCGGGACGCATTCCAAAGAGGGCGATCCGTACAAGCGCACGCCCGAGGCGATCATCCTCCACTACGCCGACTTCATGAACTTCGATCCGATCGAGGGAACAAATTCCCCAAGGGGGTGATCGATATGGGAATGACCTTCGCGCAGAAGATTCTGGCTCGAAAGGCGGGACTCGAAACGGTCGCTGTCGGGCAGATCGTGGAGATCGAACCCGACTACTGCCTCTCGCACGACAATACGGCCGCTATCTCGAAGACGTTCAAGAAGATCGGGGTTGAGCGGGTGAAGTATCCCGAGCGATTCGTGATCGTCCTCGACCACACCGTCCCTGCCTCGACCGAGAAGTACGCGTTGGGGCACAAGGAGATACGCGAGTTCGTTGCCGCTCAGGGGATCCCGAACTTCTACGATGCCGGGGTGGGGATCTGCCACCAGGTCCTGCCGGAGAAGGGGTTCGCCCTCCCCGGCAAGCTGATCTTGGGATCGGATTCCCATACCACTACTTATGGGGCGTGCGGTGCCTTCGCTGCTGGTATCGGCCGCTCGGAGATGGCCGTCCTCTACGCGACCGGGAAGATCTGGTTGAAGACCCCAGCGAGCTTCAAGATCGTTATCTCCGGGCAGTTAGAAGGACCAGTGACCTCCAAGGATCTCCTCCTGAAGATCATCGGCGAGATCGGTGCTGATGGAGCGCTCTACCGCTCGATTGAGTTCGCCGGTGAGGCGATAGAAGAGATGAGCCTTGCCTCGCGCATGGTACTGTCCAATATGGCGATCGAGTGCGGGGCGAAGAACGGGTACATCGCTCCCGACGAGAAGACGCTCTCGTTCCTGGACGGCCGTGTCGCTACCGAGTACACGCCGGTCTTCCCCGATCTGGACGCCGAGTACGAGAGGATGATTGAGTTCGACGCCTCGACCCTAACTCCGCAGGTCGCCTGCCCGCACACGGTCGACAACGTTGTTCCGGTCGAGGAAGTGGAAGGGACGAAGATTCATCAAGCACTCCTCGGCACCTGTACCAACGGCCGACTTGAGGATCTGCGCCTGGCGGCGAAGATTCTCGAAGGAAAGACGATCGCCAAGGGAGTGCGCATGCTCGTCCTTCCCGCTTCGCAGGAAGTGCTGTTGCAGGCCCTCTCCGAAGGCTTAATCGAAACGTTTATTCAGGCGGGAGCGATGGTCCTCAATCCCGGCTGTGGCCCGTGCCTCGGCGCGCACCAAGGGGTTCTCGCCCCGGGCGAGGTCTGCCTGTCGACAGCGAACCGCAACTTCAAGGGGCGAATGGGATCGCGCGATGCCGAGATCTACCTTGCCTCGCCGGCGACCGTCGCCGCATCGGCGATCACCGGGACGATCACCGATCCGCGCAAGATGTTTGCAGGAGGTGCGAAATGATCGAAGGACGGGTCTGGAAATACGGGGACGACATCAACACCGACGTCATCTTCCCCGGCAAGTACACCTACCAGCCGATGGAGCCGGCGGAGATGGCGACGCACGCCATGGAGGATCTCGATCCGAGTTTTGCTAAGGAAGTGAAGACGGGGGACGTGATCGTCGCCGGTTTTAACTTTGGCTGCGGATCCTCGCGTGAGCAAGCCGCGACATGTCTCAAAGCCGCCGGCGTCTCTGCGGTGATCGCCAAATCCTTCTCCCGCATCTTCTTCCGCAACGCGATCAATAACGGCCTTCCTGTGATCGAGCTTTCAGACGGGATCGACGCGATGAAAAAGAACGATACCGTCTCGATCGACTTCGAGAATGGTGTAGTGACTCACGAAAGTAATGAGTATCACTTTCCCGCCCTTCCGGTGGAAGTCCTTGCCATCCTCCAAGACGGCGGCCTGATCCCGCACGTAAGGAAGGAGTTAGGGAAAGGGTAGATTTTAGGGTTCCTCGCGGTTAAGGCAAGGTAACCCAGAGAAAGACTCAAGCGATGAGCGTAGCAAGAGAGAAAAAGCTTGTATCTCTCGCAAAGACGCAGAGAACGCCAAGAAAAGTAGAAGACAGGAAAAATTGACGGAAAACGAGATCTCTCTGTCCCGTACCTTGTCTAGAGTGTGAGAAGCCGATTTTAGATTGCAAGCCTTGACCTGGCTGCCTTATTTCCTTCCCCTTTGATGGGGGAAGGTTGGGATGGGGGTGATGATCCCCCTCACCTTAATCCTCTCCCACCAGGGGAGAGGAAGTTGTGCATCAAGACGCAGTTGACTCGTCCTCTGCAGGAGATCCTCGAAGACGGCGGCCTGATCCCGCATGTGCGGAAGGAGTTAGGGGAGAGGGTAGAGGCGGGGGATTGCAAGGGGTTGTTCCCAATCAAACGCCTAAAATTCTGATAGTAGACTCCTTAGCCCAATACTGCTCACTTAAGTATCTCAATTACATACTTGATGCCTTTTTGTACAGATGACCGTGGCTGGCGTGATCGAGTTGGCCACTTGAAGACCTTTCGTTTGACCGCGCGCGGGTTGCGCCGACCCAGTCGTGGTGCCAC
>JAUWNQ010000096.1 GCA_030612565.1 Candidatus Bipolaricaulota bacterium
CCGGTCGGTATTTTGCTTCTCTGCTTCAGAAGGCAAAGTTAAGCAAACCGGCTAGTGAAGGGTATTAGCAAAGCCAGCCAATGCCCTGCATTGTGGACAGATGGTCGCTGCGACACCCCATTCGCGGTAAAGTCGGGCTAGCCTGCCCCAGCACGGAGGGCCTGATCTTGTGCGTTGCCGATCGACGCGCTGTGTTGCCTGCCATCATCTTATGGGCTCTTTGTCGTTTGCCTACAGAGACAACTGTCGGGTAGCAAATCTTGTTCCCCCACAGCTTACAGCTCGATCCGTCCTTGGAGAGCCCGTCCCAGGGTCACCTCATCGGCAAACTCCAGGTCGCGACCGACCGGAATTCCCTGCGCGATCTGCGAGATCTTTACGCCGAGGGGTTTGACAAGGGAGACGATGTGCATCCCGGTCAGCTCTCCTTCGAGTTTCGGCTCCAGGGCAAGGATAACCTCCTTCGTCCCCTCCATCTCGATCCGCTCGATGAGGGGAGCGATCGTCAGGTCGTCCACACTTACCTCATCCATCGGTGAGATCAATCCACCGAGAACGTGATAGAGACCACGGTAGGCCCCGGTCCGTTCGATCTTGAGGATCTCCCACGGCCGCCCGACCACACAGATCGTCTCCTGATCGCGCTTCGGGTTTGAACAGACCTCACACAGGCCTCCCACGGCGAAGTTGTAGCAGCGCGTGCAGCGCTGGACCTTGGTCTTGATCCCGCTGATCGCCTCTGAAAGCCGCGATACTTCCTCTTGCGGTGCGTTCAATAGGTAAAAAGTCACCCGTTCCGCGCTCTTGCGTCCGATCCCTGGGAGCGATTTCAGCCGCTCGATCAGCTCCTCCAGCGGGACGATCATAGGCCGGGCATCCCAGGGAGGTTCATCCCTTGCGCCAGCGGCCCCAGCTTCTCCTGTGCGGCCTCCTGAGCCTTCTTCTGCGCCTCTTGCACCGCGGCAACGATCAGATCGACGAGCATCTCCACATCATCAGGATCGACAACTTCCTTCTCGATTCTTAGATTGAGAAGCTCACCTTGCCCGCTCACAATCGCGGTGACCATCCCGCCTCCGGAGCTGGCATCGATCTTCATCTCAGCGATTTCGGCCTGCTTCTTGGCAAACTCCTCCTGCAGCTTCTTCGCCTGCTTCATCAGATTCCCCATGTTGCCTAATCCCTTCATCAGTCCTCCTTTACGATCGTTCCATCGAACACCTGGCATACGAGCTTCGCCTTCTCCCGCAGGCTCTCCCGCGGCGAGGGCGCGCGCACCATCCCATCGTCCAGCCTAATCTCTACGTAGAACTGGTCTCCCAAGTGACGATGCACCATCCCTGCCAGGTACTGTAGGTTTGCGGATTTCTCCAAACTTTCCTTATGGAAGGAGTGCTCCGGGTGGAAGGCGATCGTCACCCGATCCCCGGAAAGGCGCGGTGTCGCCTCGGAGAGGAAGGCTCCAATAGCAATTCGTTCTTGCTCGATCGCACGCAGCATCGCTTGCCACTTGTGGGAGAACTCTCCCTCTTCTCCGTGATCGACCGGTCTGCCCGCGGGCGGCCTTGCCTCGCCCTTCTCCGGTGCAACGGACGGGGGAAGCCCCTCCTTCTCCTCGACCGGGAGTTCCTCCTCCTGTGGTATTGCCGGTGCTGGGGCGAGAGTAGCGGATGGTTTCTCGCCAAGGTCGTTCATCAGCGAGAGAAGGCCGATCTCGAGGAGGATTCTCCGATCGAGAGAGCGGAACAGGTTCTGCTTGATGTCGAGGAGCCCCCGGCAGAGCTCGATGTCGCGCCTTTCCGTCTCACTCCCCTGGCTCAATCGATCGCGTACGGTTCCCACCAAGTCCGCAAGGAATATCTCCAGATCCTTCCCCCGTTCGACGAGCGAATCGATCGTCGCAAGGACTGCCTTCCGATCCCCATCCTCGATTGCGTGCAAGAACTTCTCGCTCACCTCGTGCCCGACAAGGCCCAGCATATCGAGAAGGGGTTCGATTGTGATCTCCCCGCCGGCATAACTTATCGCCTGTTCGAGCATCACAATCGCGTCGCGCATCCCCCCGTTTGCTCGGCGTGACAGAAGGGCGAGGGCGTCAGGAGCAATCGCAACCCCTTCTTCCTTCGCGATCTCGGCGAGGTGAGAAGCTATCTTCTCCTCTGGAATCTTTCTGAAGTCGAACGCCTGACAGCGCGAGACGATCGTCAGCGGGACCTTGTGCGGCTCGGTGGTGGCGAAGATAAAGACGACATGACGCGGAGGCTCCTCCAGAGTCTTCAGAAGGGCGTTGAACGCCTCGTTGGTCAACATGTGGACCTCATCGATGATGTACACCTTTGTCCTGAGATCGGTAGGAGCGAAGGCCACCTCCTCGCGCAGGCGGCGGATGTGATCGATCCCGCGGTTGGAGGCTCCATCAATCTCCATGATGTCGAGAGACCGGTTCGCGAGGATCGTCGTGCAGTTCTCGCAAACGTTGCACGGCTCCCCACCTTCAGGGGAGAGGCAGTTGACAGCACGGGCGAGGAGGCGTGCGATCGACGTCTTCCCAATACCCCGCTCACCGGAGAAGAGGTACGCATGGGCGACCTCCCCCGCGACCACGGCGTTCTTAAGGGTGCGGACCACCTCTTCCTGCCCGACCACATCTGCGAAACGCTGAGGCCGGAAGCGGCGGTAAAGGGAGATATGATAGGCTTGTTCACTCACAGAAAGATCACCATTCCTGGTCGGGGAGACTGGATTTGAACCAGCGACTTCCTGCTCCCAAAGCAGGCGCGCTACCAGGCTGCGCCACTCCCCGTGCTGATAACATGATTATAGACTCAGGATACCCCTTGATCAATCGTGGCGACCCCCTATCGGTCGAGAATTGAGCGATTGAACTACCCCGCCGCAAGCGGACGGGGTATTAATAGCATCACGTCACACCGGCGAAGGCCGGTGTCCACGAACGAACCACTGGATTCCGGCATGCGCCGGAATGACGACATTCGCAGCAAGCTGCGGGGAATCCAACCCGCAGAGATTGAAAGATCGGGAGATTGGGAAGTTAAAGCACTCAATATTCGCGTGACTCATCTTTTGATGATGGTGAACGAGTCGAACGGTCGGCCGCTTGGTACAAGGTGCACCTCGTCGTTGTACACGCTGGCGACAGGGATCGCCTCCACCCGCAGCGTATCTCCTGCTACAGTGATCCGGAGGTAGTGGAGTGTATTGTAGCGGCGGCAGACCGTGCCATCCGCCACCTCATCGACCGGGTCTTGCAGCGGCGCCCCTCCCCCTCCGGTGACCACGTGATGGATCCCGGAGATGTAGAAATGCTCGTAGCAGTGCATGTGCCCGTTCAATACGAGATCGACCCCGGTCTCAAGAAAAATCGGCTCCACTAGAGTCTGCATGAACTCCTCTACCCCGCCCTCCCAGGTAGAGCTGTAGATCGGATGGTGAAAGAGGACAACCTTGAACTTCGCGTCGGAGTTTAAAAGGTCGGCCTTCACCCATTCCATCTGCTCCCGTATGCGGGTGACCGCATCAGAAGCTGTGGCCACGCAGGAATCGATCCCCACAAAGTGGACGTTCCCGTAGTCGAACGACCACCACTCCTCCCCAGCCTTTCCCCCACCGCTAGGGAGGGCGAAGAACTCGTAGTAGCGGGAGTGCCCCTTTT
>JAUWNQ010000098.1 GCA_030612565.1 Candidatus Bipolaricaulota bacterium
CCGGGTGATCCTCGCCATCGATAACGGTCGGCTGCGGCTGATCGCCGCGGGATACGATGGGGCGTACTGGGTGAGGAGGGTGAGCCGAATTGTCGTGCGGTAGAGAGACGAGATTTAGTGATTTCGCGAGTGAGAAATTGAGTGATCTAACTCCCCAATCTATAAATCCCTCAATTATTCAGGCTCTTTGTCATTTCAGATCTATAAGTGAAGAGAAAGGGCCAACCGCCAAGACTCTCACAGAGGGGCAGAATTGTTTCACCACGAAGGACACGAAGAGCACGAAGGAGTTAGAGTACGAAGCGCTTGATCCCGCTCTTAAGCTCGGTGACATTGCACAGCCAATTACTGCATTTGACAGCTCATTGAGTTCCATTCTTCGTGTCCTTCATGCTCTTCGTGGTGAATTCTCTTCGACCTCCGGTCTTGCTTTGCAACCGGCACGTGTCCTGTGCGAACCGAAATTGGAAATCACCATCTACTCGAAACGACACGGGCCCATTATTCAATTATTCAATCTCAAATTGGCTCTGGAGAACTGATGATCGAGATCGAGGAGCTCTGCATTCAATATCCAGATCGGACGCACCCAGCGATCGATCGCCTCACTGAGACGATCGCGGGCGGTGAAGTCATCGTCCTCACTGGGCCGTCGGGGTGCGGGAAGTCGACCCTATGTAGAGCTCTGGCGGGTTTCATCCCGGAGATGATCCCGGCGAAGGTCTCGGGAGAAATCACGGTCGATGAGGAGTCGGTATGGACGGCCGATCCCGCACGGATCGCGACCCGTCTTGGGCTGATCCAGCAGGATCCGGACGCGCAGATCTGTACCCTCAACGTGTGGCAGGAGGTCGCGTTCGGCCCGGAGAACCTCTGTCTTCCGCCCGGCGAGGTGGCCGCGCGGGTTGAGCAGTGCCTGGCCTTCGTCGGGATCACGCACCTGGCCGAGCGGACAACGACGACCCTCTCCGGGGGAGAGAAGCAGCGCCTGGCGATCGCATCAATCCTGGCAATGACCCCAGAGACGATCCTCCTCGACGAGCCGACCGCCAACCTCGACCCGGAAGGGGCGCAGGCGGTCTTCAATCTCCTGCGGGAGCTTCGTGATCAAGAGGGCCGCACCCTGATCGTGGTTGAGCACCGCCTCGCCCCGCTCCTTCCTCTCTCTCCACGGGTGCTCGTGATGGATAAGGGCGCGATCGTTACCCGACGCGCGACCCGGCAACACGAGGACCTGGTCGCTCTCGGGCTGCGAGCCAATTGGCTGCGAGCAGACTGGGATCTCGATCTCCCGGCTCCGGGTAAACCCGTAGGGGTTACACCTCTACGGGTGGAGGACCTCACCTTCGGATATGATGGAACTCCCCTTCTCGACCGTCTCTCTATCACCGTGGAGCCGGGTGAGATCCTTGGGATCATCGGTCCGAACGGTGGTGGAAAAACGACCCTCCTTAGGCTCATCGCCGGCCTAGAGGAGCCAAACGGCGGACAGGTAATTCGCCCCAAGGATAGCGTACTCGGCTACCTCTTCCAGCACCCCCATCAACAGATCTTCGAACGGACCGTGAGAGGAGAGTTTGTGATCGAGGGGGCAATCAGCGATGAGTCGCTCCGTCGCTCCCTTGATGCGGCGAACCTGTCGGGCCTGGGAAGTGTTGCACCGCTCTCGCTCAGCCTGGGGGAACAGCGACGCTTGACCCTGGCAACGACGCTCGTCCGTGATCCCGATCTCCTCCTCCTCGATGAACCGTTCATCGGACAGGATCGTGCAAACGTCGCTTGGATCATCGCGAAGATCCTCGCTGCTCGCGCAAAGGGGGCGGTGATCCTCCTTGTCTCGCACGACATCCCGCTCGTCAATTCCCTGTGCGATCGGCTCCTTTACCTGGGCACGGAGTCGATTATTGGGGATCCAAGGACGGTGAGTGCCCGGCTGCAGACGACGGGGAAGGATGCGTTCACCCCAGGCTACTGGGAAGGTGAGATGACATGATCCCGCGCGTCTCCTACTCCATGGGAGTAAAGGGGCTCCACCGCGCCTCCCCTGAGGCAAACCTGTTGCTCCTGCTCGGTTTTCTCGCCGCGGTCCTCTCCGCCCCAGGGGTGCTCGTCAAACTGGGGGTTCTCGCTCTCGTCTTTATCCTTGCCGCGCTATCGGGGGAGAGGGTGCGCGCGTTCCTTCGCAGCACGCGCTTCGTACTCATCTTTGCGGCCTTCCTCTTTGTTGCACAGGCGATCTCCATCCGTGAGGGAGAGGCGGTCTTCTCAATCGGCCTGACCATCACCGATCAAGGGCTCCTCTTTGGCGCACAGATGGTCCTTCGATTCCTCGTCATCCTCTCCTCCAGTATGCTCTTTGTAATGGTGACCGATCCCGACCGGTTCGCCCACTCGCTGATTCGCCTAGGTATCCCGTACCGCTATGGATTTATCCTCGTCCTCGCGTTGCGGTTCGTACCGTTCTTTCGTCAGGAGCTAAAGACGGTGCGGGAGGCACAGCAGGTACGCGGGATCTCTCCATCAATCCGTAACTTTTCCAGTCTACGACGCGCGATCCGTTATACCTTCCTCCCAGTCCTCGTCTCGGGATTGACGCGTGTCGACAGCATCGCCATCTCCATGAAGGGACGATGCTTCGGCCTTCATCCGAGACGTACCATCTCGCAGGAGAACCATTGGGGAAGGATGGACTGGATTGTTGTAGGACTCTTTTTCCTTCTGATTGGGATTACCATTGTTGCCAGGAGGTATACGTGGCTGTAGAGACGCGCTTGAGACGTTGGTATCTCGTGGCGTTCATCGCCTTGGTCGTGGCGGTCGTTGCCCCATTCATCGTTCGCCTCGCAATGCACGCCGATGAGCCGGAAGTTGAGATCGTCAGCCTGGATGGAATTGCCCGCAAAGCGTCGCTCTCCGAGATGAAACGAATGCCGGTCCTAACGCGGGAGGGGGTCTACCAGAACCAGTTTGATAACTGGCGCGATCAGGGGACGTATACCGGGGTGCGATTGACCGACCTCATCGGCTCTACAGTTGATTATCGCTCTATTCGCGTCGTCGCATCCGATGGCTATGAGCTGTCGATCGAACAGGAGCGTATAGAAGACCCTGATTACCCAATGATCCTCGCCTACGCATTTGACAGATTGGAAGTCCCCGCCTGGGAGATGGGTTTCCGCATTGCTGTTCTCCCCGAAGATGGAGCCGTGAGCAACGCCGAGTACAACGCAGTATCCGCAGGGAGTTTCTGGGTGCAGAACGTGGTGAGGATCATCCTGCAACACGAGCCTTAATGCAACAATAGGCTGCAGAGAGCATGGGGTCAGACCTTCATTTTTAGGATTCTTTGTGATATACTGAGATCGCCATGGCCAGACCCTTGCGATTAGAATACGCAGGCGCGCTTTACCACATCACCAGTCGTGGCAATACGCGAGAGAGTATCTTCCCCTTGACGACAGAGACCGAGCACGATTCTTGGTACTTCTCGGTGATGCTGTCAAGAGGTACGGCTGGATCTGTCATGCCTACTGTTTGATGAGCAACCACTACCACCTCCTCATCGAGACGCCTGACGCCAACTTGTCTCA
>JAUWNQ010000015.1 GCA_030612565.1 Candidatus Bipolaricaulota bacterium
CGCGCTCAGGGGATCTCCCACTACTTTGAAGTAGGGAAGATGGGAATCGAGCACGTCCTCCTCCCTGAGCAAGGGTTGGTCCTCCCCGGCGACGTCGTGGTCGGGGCCGACTCCCACACCTGCACCTACGGGGCCCTCGGCGCGTTCTCGACCGGGATGGGATCGACCGACATCGCTGTTGCCATGGCGACTGGGAGGATCTGGATGCGCGTCCCGGAGACGATTCTGATCGTGTACTTCGGGAAGCTGCAGCGATGGGTCGGTGGGAAGGACCTGATCCTTCACACTATTGGGAAGATCGGGGTAAGCGGTGCCCTGTATAAGGCGATCGAGTTCTCCGGCACGACGATCGGCGACCTCTCGATGGCAGGAAGGTTCACCATGGCAAATATGGCGATCGAGGCCGGGGCGAAGGCCGGGCTGTTCGCGGTGGACGGTGTCACGCGCACCTACGTAGACGCGCGTGCGTCGCGGGAATATACCGCGTACTCCCCAGACGAGGACGCCGACTACGCCGCTACGATCGAGATCGACGCGAGCGCGATCGAGCTTCAGGTAGCATTCCCGTATCTTCCGGAGAACACACGAACGGTCTCTGACGCAGGCGCCATCACAATCGATCAGGTATTGATCGGCTCGTGCACCAACGGGCGGATCGAGGATCTGCGCGTCGCAGCAGGGATCATGCGCGGCCGCAGCGTCGATCCGCGCGTGCGCTGCATTATTCTTCCCGGAAGCCAACAGGTGTATCTCGACGCGCTGCGCGAGGGGTTGATCGAACAGTTCATCACAGCTGGGGCCGCTGTGAGCACGCCCACGTGCGGGCCGTGCCTCGGCGGACATATGGGAGTACTCGCAGCCGGAGAGCGGGCGCTGAGCACGACCAATCGCAACTTCCGCGGACGGATGGGACACCCTGAAAGCGAGGTCTACCTAGCTGGGCCAGCGATCGCCGCAGCGTCAGCGATCGCCGGCAGGATCGTCGCCCCACAGGAGGTGCTGTGATGATAATCAAGGGGAGTGCCTGGAAGTACGGTGATAACGTGGATACAGACGTCATCATCCCCGCCCGCTACCTGAACGTCTCGATTGCAGAAGAACTGGCGGCACATTGCATGGAGGACATCGACCCGGCGTTCGCCGGTTCTGTCAGGAAGGGGGACATCATCGTCGCCGGCGAGAACTTCGGCTGTGGTTCTTCGCGCGAACACGCCCCGATAGCAATCAAGGGCTCGGGCGTGAGCTGCGTGATCGCGGCGAGCTTTGCACGCATCTTCTACCGGAACGCGATCAACATCGGTCTTCCCATCCTCGAGAGCGCCGATGCAGCGCGGGACGTTGAGGCGGGGCACGAACTGAAGGTAGAGATCGAGGCGGGAATGATCCGGAATTTGACTACTGGGGAAACGTATCGCACGGCAGCCTACCCCAAGTTCATGCTGGAGATCATCCACGCTGGGGGACTCGTCGGCTACACGAAAGCAAAGATCGAAGAAAGGAGGATGAGGTGAAGAGTTCAGATCATGTTTGGCTCGATGGAAAGCTGGTCCCCTGGGAGCAGGCGACGGTGCACGTGGCATCGCACGCCATCCACTACGGTTCGAGCGTCTTTGAGGGGATCAGGGCGTACGCCCTCCCCTCTGGCCCGGCGGTCTTCCGCCTCGATGCTCACTTGGAGCGGCTGTGGAACTCGTGCAAGGTGTACCGGATGGAAATCCCGTATTCGCGCGATGAGGTGAGTAGAGCGATCATGGAGACGATCAGCGCGAATGGACACACCTCCTGCTACATCCGCCCGGTCGTCTTTCGCGGCTGGGAGACGTTCGCCGTCAACGGCCTGAGCTGCCCGACGCACGTCTCGGTGATCACGGTGGAGATGGGTAGGTACCTCGGTCCGGACGCGCTGGAGAACGGTGTCGACGCTGGGGTGAGCTCGTGGCGGCGGATGGCTCCAGACACGTATCCGGCGGCGGCGAAGATCGGCGGGCAGTACGTTAATTCCCAGTTCATCGCCATGGAGGCGGCCGAACACGGGTACAGCGAGGGGATCGCCCTCGACATCAATGGCTACGTCTCCGAGGGGAGCGGGGAGAACGTGTTCATCGTGAAGCGGGGCGAGCTGTACACTCCGCCGCTCGCTAACTCGATCCTCGATGGGATCACCCGCCGCTGCGTGATCACCCTGGCCGGGGAGCTTCGGATCCCGGTGCATGAGGAGGCCCTCCCGCGCGAGTCGCTCTATCTAGCAGACGAGGCGTTCTTCTCCGGGAGCGCCGCGGAGATCACACCGATTCGCTCGGTCGATGGGGTGGCGATTGGAAGCGGAAAGCGTGGACCGATCACGGCGATGCTGATGGAGAAGTTCTTTGGGATCGTGGAGGGGAAGGTCGCCGACCGGCACGGTTGGTTGACCCCGGTAGTGGGATGAAGATCACGCTCTACGACACAACCCTGCGCGATGGCGCGCAGCGGGAGGGGATTTCCTTCTCCGTCGAAGACAAGCTGCGCATCGCCGCTGCGCTCGACCGCCTGGGTGTCGACTACATCGAGGGGGGATGGCCCGGCTCTAATCCCAAGGACATGGAGTTCTTCGCACGGATGCGAGAGCTGCACATGCAGCACGCGATCATCACCGCGTTTGGAAGCACGCGCCGCGTCGGTGTCGCGGTGGAGGAAGACCAGAACGTGCGCGCCCTCCTCGCAGCGGGGACCAAGAGTGTAACCGTCTTTGGCAAGAGCTCGGATGCGCAGGTGAAGCACGTGCTTGAGACGACGCGCGATGAGAACCTGCGCATGATTGCGGAGACCGTTTCCTGCCTGAAGGAAGCGGGGCGGGAGGTCATCTACGACGCTGAGCACTTCTTCGACGGTTACCGGGACGATCCAGGCTACGCCATCGAGACGCTACGCGCCGCCGCCGATGCCGGGGCGGACGTGATTGTCCTCTGCGACACGAACGGTGGAGCCCTCCCCGCGACCGTCGCCGAGGTCTTCGCAGCGGTTAACGAAGTGATCGATGCGTCACTCGGCATCCACGCCCACAACGACTCGGAGACAGCAGTCGCCAATACCATCGCCGCTGTATCCGCCGGTGCGGTGCACGTACAGGGGACAATCAACGGCTACGGTGAGCGGTGCGGAAACGCCAACCTGTGCTCGGTCATCCCCGCACTCGTGCTGAAGCTCAATCATGATTGCAACGCCGATCTCTCCCTCCTGAGCGAGACCGCCCGCTACGTGAGCGAGCTCGCCAACCTCCCGCTTGCCCCCCATCTCCCCTACGTTGGGAAGAGCGCGTTTGCCCACAAGGGCGGGGTGCACGTGAACGCCATCCTAAAGTGGGAGGGAAGCTATCAGCACATCGATCCGAGGCTGGTCGGGAACCGACGCCGTGTCCTTATCTCCGAGCTCTCCGGGAGGAGCAACATCACCTACAAGGCGCGGGAGCTCGGGCTCCCGCTCGACGAAGGGAGCCCGCAGGCGGGAAGGGTTCTCGACCGCGTCAAGGAGCTCGAACGGGAGGGGTTCCAGTTCGAGGGAGCGGATGGTTCAGTGGAACTTCTCGTCCGCCGGGCGAAGCCGGATTACCGTGCCCCGTTCACCCTACGCGGGTTCCACGTGTTGGTGAAGGAAGGAAACGGAGGTGGGATGGTCTCCGAGGCGACGGTGAAGGTAGAGGTGAACGACGAGGTAATGCACACCGCCGCCGAAGGGAACGGGCCGGTTGATGCTCTGAATGCCGCGGTGAGAAAGGCCCTCCTCCCTTTCTATCCGCACCTCGCCGAGGTCCACCTCACCGACTACAAGGTGCGCATCCTGGACGGGAAAGCGGGGACCGCCGCTCGCACGCGCGTGCTTATTACATCGTCAGACCACCAGCGTAGCTGGAGCACAGTTGGAAGCTCGCCCAATATCATCGAGGCAAGCTGGTACGCGTTGGCCGATGCACTGGAATATGCGCTTCTGATCATGGAAAAGGAGAAAGTGTGAACGCAAAGATAGTTCTTTTACCGGGTGATGGTATCGGGCCAGAGGTGATCGGAGAGGCAGTGAAGGTCCTCCGTACTGTAGAAAAAATCTACAAGCACAAATTCGAATTCACGGAACAACCGATTGGGGGGATAGCGATCGATACTACCGGAAGCCCGCTCCCGGACGAGACCCTCTACGCCTGTCAAGAGGCAGACGCGGTCCTCCTCGGGGCGGTCGGTGGGCCGAAGTGGTCCGATCCAAGTGCCCCGGTCCGCCCGGAACAGGGGCTCCTTGGGATAAGGGAAGGTCTGGGGCTCTACGCTAACCTGCGGCCGGTGCACGTCTACGAAGAACTCGTTAATTCCTCCTCCCTCAAGCCCGAGACGATCTCCGGCGTCGACCTCCTTGTCGTGCGCGAGCTGACCGGCGGGATCTACTTTGGCGCGCGCCAGGAGGGGACGGAGAGGGCGTACGACACAATGGTCTACACCGAAGCTGAAGTGCGACGGATCGCCGAAGTCGCGTTCCAGACGGCGGAGGGGAGGAAGAAAAAGGTGACATCGGTGGATAAGGCCAATGTTCTTGCCTCATCCCGCCTGTGGCGGCGGGTCGTAACGGAAGTGGCTGCCGACTACCCCGAGGTGACACTTGAAAACATGCTCGTCGACGCGGCAGCGATGAAGCTGATCCGCAACCCGGCGAGCTTCGACGTGATCACCACCGCAAACATGTTCGGCGATATCCTCACCGATGAGGCATCGATGCTCTCCGGGTCACTGGGGATGCTCCCATCCGCATCGCTCGGGGATGGAAAGGCCGGGATGTACGAGCCGGTGCACGGAAGCGCGCCGGACATCGCGGGAAAGAGCCTTGCCAACCCGATCGGCGCGATCATGAGCGGAGCGATGCTCCTGCGAGGCTCTCTTGGATTAGAGGAGGAAGCACGGGCGGTGGAGGCGGCAGTGAAAGATGTCCTCTCTCGTGGCTGCCGCACCGCGGACATCGTCGGACCTGCTGATAAAAGGGTCGGGACGAGTGAAATGGGTGATCTGATTGTGGAAGCGATGCAAAGGAGGAAAGATGCACAGTGATGTAGTTAAAAAAGGGTTTGAGCGGGCCCCGCACCGGAGCCTGCTCTACGCGACCGGGCTCACCCCAAAGGACCTCGAGAAACCGCTTATTGGGGTTGTCAACTCGTACAACGAGATCGTCCCCGGACACATCCACCTTGATAAGATTGGGGAAGCGGTGAAGGCCGGGGTGTGGGCGGCTGGCGGGACGCCGCTTTTATTCAACGTGATCGGTGTGTGCGACGGGATCGCGATGGGGCATCCCGGAATGCGCTACTCCCTTCCGTCACGTGAGCTGATCGCTGATTCGGTGGAGACGATGGCAGCCGCGCACGGGTTTGACGGGCTCGTCTTTGTTCCCAACTGCGACAAAATCGTGCCTGGAATGTTGATTGCCGCAGCACGGCTGAATATCCCCGCGGTCTTTGTGAGCGGCGGCCCGATGATGGCCGGGAGGCACAACGGGGAAGACGTCGATGTGAAGAACGTGTTTGAGGCGGTGGGGGAGTACAAAGCAGGCAGGATGACTGACGATGATCTTGAGGCGCTCGAACTCTCCGCCTGCCCGGGGTGCGGGTCGTGCGCAGGGCTGTTCACCGCCAATTCGATGAACTCCCTCACCGAAGCACTCGGGATGGGCCTTCCCAGGAACGGGACAATCCCGGCGGTGACCGCGGCGCGTCTGCGCCTTGCTAAGGTTGCAGGGGCTCGGATCATTGATCTCGTTGACCGCGGGATCAAGCCAAACGATATTATGACCGATGCCGCGTTTGACAACGCGATCGCCACCGACATGGCGCTAGGTGGCTCGACGAACACCGTGCTGCATCTGCTCGCAATCGCCCACGCTGCTAAAGTGAATCTGCCCCTTGAACGATTTGGGGAAATCAGCTCCCGTACACCGTACTTGGTTAAGCTCAGCCCTTCGGGTCCGTACCACATGCAGGATCTCGACGAGGCCGGCGGCGTGCCTGCGGTGATGGCCGAACTCCTCACTGGCGGACTGATCCACGGGGATATCCTCACCGTGACCGGAAAGACGGTGGCCGAAAACCTGGCTGGGGTGAAACGGAAGGGGGATCTCATCCGCCCATTGGATGACCCGCACCGCCTAGACGGGGGCATTGCGATCCTGTGGGGAAATCTCGCTCCATCCGGGGCGGTAGTCAAGGCAGGAGCAGTCCTCCCGAAGATGGCCCACCACCGTGGGCTGGCGCGCGTGTTTGCTAGCGAAGAGGAGTCGATGGCGGCGATCCTCGGTGGCAAGATCAACCCCGGCGATGTCGTTGTTATCCGCAACGAGGGCCCGCGCGGTGGCCCGGGGATGCGGGAGATGCTCCTCCCCACCTCGGCCCTCGCTGGGATGGGCCTCGATGACAAAGTGGCCTTGATCACCGATGGCCGATTCTCCGGCGCGACCAAGGGGGCGGCGATCGGGCATGTCTCCCCGGAAGCGGCGGCGGGCGGGCCGATCGGGCTCGTCGAAGAAGGAGACACGATCGAGCTTGACCTTGCTAGCAAGCGTCTTCAGCTCCTCGTCCCAGATGAGGAGCTCTCCCACCGGAGAAAGGGGTGGACGCCTCCCTTGCCACGCGTCTCGTCCGGCTACCTCGCGCGCTACGCCGCCCTCGTTAAGGACGCGAGCTCCGGGGCGGTCCTTTCCTAAGAAAAGGGAACGGGTTTAGCATATCCTCGGACTATGATACGCTCCCCTCTACAGAGAGCGAGATCGAGGGACCAAAGGGGAACCTGCTTGGGGTGATGTGGGGAAGGAGACTCCTCCGGTTGAACTTTCCGCCGCGTTGTCCCATACGTGGGCCGACCCGATTGGGATCGACGCCGCCACCCTGCGCGCGGCGCAGCAATCCCCCGAAAAGTACCGCGACCTTATCGTGCGTGTGGCCGGGTACAGCGACTACTTCTGCAACCTGAGCGAGGCCCTCCAGGACGAGATCATCGCCCGGACCGATCATGATTCGTTTTGAAATACGCTTCGTAACGGATGTAGGGGAATTGTTGTGGACGCCGCCAGATAATTGATTACGCATAGCAACTATCAATGTGCGTGCTGCAAATACGTCAACGCAGGAGGTTCTGGGGGATCCCTTCACTCCTAGAGGTGGGAGGATCTGCCTACGTGATGGCTATTTCCTCCCTTGTGCTTACAGATCACGACCCGTTTTCGACGGGATTCGATCTGGAAGGGGACGACGGAGAGGAGTAGTATTCCGCGAAGTGAAAGGCGACCGGGTTGGTCGAACTGATTCTCAAGCGAGGAGAAGATGACAGAGTACCGTATCGAGGAGCACCCGATCCTGGTGGTTGAACCGCGGGAGAGGGTAGCGTTCTTCTGGCAAGGGCAGGAATTGTCGGCAAACAAGGGAGAGATGATCGCCTCGGCCCTGTTCGCCAATGGGATCCGTATCTTCGGCCATCATCACAAGGACGGGGCCCCACAGGGGATCTTCTGTGCCAATGGCAGTGCGCTCAGTGCATGGTGATCGCCGATGGTGTTCCGGTGAAGTCGTGCATGACCCCTGTCAAGACTGGTATGCACGTCGAACCGCTCGATGAGCTTCCCGCCCTTCCCACCGAGCGCGCTCGCAAGGTGGAAGGGGCCCCTGCGATGATCGAGACGATCGAGATTCCGGTGTTGATCATCGGCGGCGGTCCGGCAGGGATGTCGGCAGCGATCGAACTGGGGAAGCGCGGGATCGGCGTCCTCCTCGTCGATGACAAGGAACGTCTGGGGGGGAAGCTCGTCCTCCAGACCCATCGCTTCTTCGGGTCGATCGAGGCCGTTCACGCAGGGACGCGGGGGATCGATCTCGCTGTTCTCCTGGAGAATGAGGTTCGTGAGCACGCTTCAGTGGAGATCTGGACGCGAAGCACCGTCCTCGCCGTGTTCAGCGATCAGAAGGTGGGAATACTGCGCGACGGGGAGAGCTACACACTCATCAAGCCGCAGGTCCTGTTGATCGCTACTGGCGCGCGGGAGAAGTCACTCGTCTTCCGTGGGAACACGCTTCCCGGTGTCTACGGCGCGGGGGCGTTCCAGACACTGGTCAACCGCGATCTCGTGAAGGCTGCCGAGCGGCTGTTCATCGTTGGCGGAGGGAACGTCGGCCTGATCGCCGGGTATCATGCCCTGCAGGCGGGGATCGAGGTGGTCGGCCTCGTTGAAGCGCTCCCCGAGTGCGGTGGGTACAAGGTGCACAGAGATAAGCTCGCCCGGCTCGGTGTCCCCATCTACACCTCTCACACGATCCTGAGCGCCAACGGCGAGGAGCAGGTGGAGTCGGTGACGATCGCGAAGATCGACGAGCAGTTCCAGCCGATCCCCGGGACGGAGGAGTCGTTCGCCTGCGACACGATCCTGATCGCGGTCGGGCTCGATCCGGTGAATGAGTTTACTGCTAAGGCGAAGGAATACGGGTTCACCGTCTTTGACGCTGGGGATG
>JAUWNQ010000064.1 GCA_030612565.1 Candidatus Bipolaricaulota bacterium
GAGGCACACAGCGCGACCGCGGTCTGCCGCGCGGGCGAGACGCGGCGCTACACGCGCCAGGCGGCGAACGGCGGAATATCCGGGGTGGTCGACCCTCAAGGGAAGATCATCGCTGAAACGATCGGAGAGGGGATTCTAAGAATCGATGTATCACACGTAGAAGGACGATCCATCTACACCCAACTAGGGGACCTTCCACTATATCTATTCTTTGCGATCGTGGGATTTGCCACGGTGCTGTGGCAGGAGATTCGCCGCCGCCGAAACTGAAAGGGGGCAGGAAAAGCCCTGCCCCCTTCAGTCGGTTCTACCTTCGTGCTGCTGGCATTACGTTGTTGTATGTTGTGGAACCGGTCAGCGCGATAACGGTGCCGATCGGATCGGTGTCAGTAGCGACGAACAGTACCTTGTACAGGTTGACCTTGCCACTGCTCTCTCTGGCGAAGACGATCCCTGATCCGTCCTCCAACCAGTACGGAGAGAACTCATCGTCGGTAGTCGTGATCTCGGTATTGGTCACGTCGTACTCTGCGTCGACGTAGTCTTCCAGCGTCTGAGCCCCTGAGCCATCGGCGTTCATGACGTAGATGTTGATTGCCGTGTCCTTATCGGTGGAGAAGGCGATCTTCGTCCCATCCGGAGACCAGGCCGGTTTGGAGATCCCTGCACCTGCAGGAAGGTTGAGAGTGGTGATCCCGGTCAGTGCCGGGGAGGCATCTCCGTAAGAGTCGTTGTTGCCTGTGGGGTAGAGCTCGCTGGCGCTACTACCGTTCCACTTCCAGATCGAGGTTCCGGTGCCAGCTGTGCTCTCGGAGACAAAAACAAGGACACTAGCATTCACCGGCGAGTCGGCGGGGGCGATCGCCCAAGACGGCGGCTGCGTGGGCAGCTTTGCCTGGCTCCCGCCAGCGGCGGTCATCGTGTAGATCTCCCAATTACCGGTTTCATTAGAGGCGTAGGCGATCTTCGTCCCGTTGTGCGACCAGCTTGGCTGGATCTGGTTAGAGGCGGTCTGAGTCAGCTGGGCCAACGCGCCTCCATCTACGCCCATCGTGAAGATGTTCCAACTCGTCCCGCCCTCGACCGCGTAGGCGATCTTGTTTCTCGTTCCTCGCACCAGGTCAGGGAATAGCTCCTCATCCAGGGTGTTGCGGACTTCTGTTTCTTCGGTTCCATCTGTCCGCATCCGGTAGATGCCGTAATTTCCACTGCGATCACTGGCGAAGGTGATCATCGCCGGACTGATGCCCACAATCTTGCTAACTTTACCGATTCGACCGTCATTATCGGTGACCGTGAGGATCACCGTGTAGTAGGTCTCTCCTGCTGTGTACTCATGGGTGAGTGCGGCAGTGGGAATTGCTGTGTCAATCTTGGTCGATCCATCGCCGTAGTCAAGCTCGTAGCTTACAATCGTGCCGTCCGGGTCACTCGACTCACTGATATCGAAAGTGACGGTGACCGGTTCCTCTTGATCTCCGTTTGCGGGTAGTGTGAACGTAAGGAACGCGATCGGCGCCTGTCCGAAGAATCCCCGGCAGGCAGCGAGCCCCACCATCAGGCCGACCAGCAAAAAAGCAGTGATGAGGAGTTTCCCCTTTCCTCGTGCAGCCGTGTCTCTCGTTGCAGGCATCTTTACCCAACCTCCTTAATAGAGCATCTTCATCTCATAAGCAAGGCAAGAACCCCTGCCTTGCTGTCCAGTTTACCCTGCGGTCCCCTTCTCCTTACAGGAACGAGGGGTGGTAAAAAGGGGGTGATTCGTCACGGAAGGAGGTGACCGGTGTCGAAAGTGAAACTTTCACCCCAAAAACGTGTATATTGAGACTGAGGAGGAAGATAAGAAGCGTGTATCGTGGACAAGACGAGGTGAGCCTATTGAGAGCGTCATTGGCAGGCGAAACCGAGGCCTGGGGTGAGATCATTACCCGCTACAAGGGGGCCGTCTTCGGCCTGTGCTTGGGTTTTCTGCGAAATCGGGCCGATGCCGAGGATCTCACCCACGACGCGTTCATCCGCGCCTACGTCAACCTGCGGCGTTACCGGTTGGATAAGAGGTTCTCTACATGGCTCTTCACCATCGCATCCAATCTGTGCCGCAACCGCCTCCGCTACCGGCGATACCACCCGGTCGTCTCCCTCCCCGCTCAACTGGACGGAGGGACCGACCCCGCAAGGATCGTAGCCAGAGAAGACCGCGGAATACAGATCCGCCAGCGACTCGATCGCTTGCCGTACAACTACCGAGCGCCGCTCGTCCTCCGTTACTACAACGAGCTCTCCTACAAGGAGATCGCAGAGGTCCTCTCTCTCCCAGAGGGGACTGTGAAGACAAGGATTCATCGAGGGAAGATGGCGTTAAAAGAAGCACTGGAAAAAGATGGGGTGACCCAATATGAGAATCGATAACCTAGACGAATCGTTACGGGACGCGCTGCAAGCGGAAGTGACCGCTGAGGCGTTCTGCCTGGATGGCCTCGAAGGCCGGATTGTCAGCGAGATCGCCGACCGACTCCCGAAGAGAGGCCCGCTCGACCTCCTAAGAGGGTTGTTCGCTCCGACGCGCGGGGCGCGTATCGGACAGTTTGCCATGCTCGGAGCGACCGCGGCCATCTTCCTCATGATGGGGATCTTCCTCGCCGACCACGTCCCGGGATTCGATCGGACTCCGAGCGCGCCAGAAAGGACGGTTGCCACCGGTCATGCAGGGAACGAGATCCTCTTCGTCATGCCCGCTACCAATGCGCACGATGTCAGTGTCGTCGGGAACTTCAATAATTGGGAGGCGACCCCGCTCGCCGATGATAACGGGGATGGTATATGGACAGTGAGCATCCCCCTTTCCCCAGGCCGGTACGAGTACGCGTTCGTAGTCGACGGTCGCTGGTGGGGACAGGACCCGCTCGCCGATGAATACGTCCGTAGTTTCGGGGAGTACAACTCTGTCCGTTATGTGGGACAGGTAGGGGATGACGCATGAGAGATCCGAGAAAGGCCTTCACCCTCGTCCTTATTCTGGGGCTCTTTATCAGCGGAGTGTCCACCCTCGCCTTAGCTACCTCACACGCCGAGGTGAATCAGGCCCTTAGCGTCCTCTGTCCGACGAGTGCCCCCGAGATCATGGCGGCTCTTGAGGTCGGGTTCGCTCAAGGGCGCATCGAGCCCGACGAGGCGCTCCATCTGATCAGACGGCTCTCGACTGTAGAAGGGGACCCAGCGGAGAAGGAGGCGATCCTCCTTAAAATTGCCCACGCACTGCAGGATGACCTCCCCGTTAAGATCCTCGTCGACAAGGTAGAAGAAGGATTGGCACGGAACATCCCGTTGACCGTGATCCTCAACGGATCGGGTGGTCAACCCCGGATCCTCGGGCTTGTTCAGCGCGCATCACTCCTCGAAGTGGTGCGGGATCTCCTCTATTCGAAGAGGATCTTCAGCGCTCCGGAGGGGACGAAGGTGGTCTCAACCTGCCTTCCCAACGCACATTTCGATTGTTTAGTGAGCGAGATTGCCGGTTCCCTGGCCGATTACTTGGAAGGAGGAGGGAGTCCGCTCGAAGGGTACCTAATGTTCCAGCAGGTGGGGCTCCGACTGCAGACCCTCGCCGGGCTCAAGAAATCTCCTCTCCTCGCAGAGGACGTTGATCTGGTCCTGGAACGGCTCACCCCAACGGATTTGACAAATATCGTACTAGCGATACTATAAGGAATAAGAGAGAAAAAAAGGAGGAACTATGACGAAGAAACGACTAGTTATTATGGGGATCCTTCTCGGTCTGGTTGCCGTCTTGAGCCTGCTCAGCCTTGCTCAGCCGGTCGCTCCAAAGGGGATCATCATTAATCCCCCTGAGAGCCAGGAGTTAGAGGTACGAATTTGGGTTGACAAAGGCGCTTACACAGTAGGTGAGCCAATCTCCATTCACTACAGCGTTAATAAGCAAGTGTACGTCTACATTTGGGATATCACACCCGATGGGAAGGCCAATCAGATCTTCCCAAACTACTACTCGCAGAACAACTACGTCGCCGCAGGCGAACACACGGTCCCGGGCAGCTTTAAGGTTATACCCCCTTTGGGAACAGAGTATCTTCAGATTCTGGCAACGACCACGCCGGTAAATCCCTTTTCTTTCATGACAGGAGATCCCGAGGCGTTCCGGCTTGAGATCGAGGTCAAGATCTTGGGAATTATACCTGTCAGCGAGCGAAGTTGGAACTTCACAAGCTTTGAAATCGTCTCAGGAACAGTTCCGTCTTACGGGGCACTGATCATCAACTCCGTACCAAGTGGCGCGTGGATCACCATCGACGGGCACTACGCCGGGTACACCCCACGGACCCTCTACATCACGCAGGGCTATCACCAGATCTCCTTGAGCAAGACGGGCTACCAGGATTGGAACCGCAGGCTGCGCGTGATCGGCGGGCAGACGGACACGATCAACGCGACCCTCACCCCGACCGCTCCAGTCAACCAACCACCAATCGCCGCGTTCAACTTCTCCCCGACCAACCCGCTGGTCGGAAGTTGGGTCCAGTTCAATGGTTCCGCTTCCTATGATCCGGATGGAACAATCACGAGCTACGCCTGGAACTTCGGGGACGGTGGCACCGGCTCGGGAGTGACCCGCTACCATCAGTTCGTCGCTCCGGGAACGTA
>JAUWNQ010000030.1 GCA_030612565.1 Candidatus Bipolaricaulota bacterium
CGGCCGAGGCGGGCGAGGAGCGGTCCGAGGACGAGGAATGAGGCGCGCATCTGTTTGACGTAGCAAGGCTCTGCTCTCTCGCACAGGGGACGAGCGCTCGTAATCGTGACCGTCTCTCCGTCGTGAGCGACTTCGTCGCGAGCGACCTCCTTCCCCAAAGAACGGATCGTCGCGAGGATCATCTCCACGTCTCGCAGGTGAGGGATACGGTGCAAGACGATCGGTTCGTCGGTCAGGAGCGAGGCGACGCAGGCGGGGAGGGCGGCGTTCTTTGCCCCTTCGATCGGGACTCTTCCCGTGAGAGGACGTCCCCCTTGGATTATCAGGTGCTCCATCGGCTAAGAGAGATAGGAACGCGGGTCGACTGGGAACTCGCGGTTGCGGATCTCGAAATGGAGGTGCGGTTCGCTTGAGATACCGGTATTCCCGGATTCGGCGATCCCCTGCCCGATCTCCACGAACTGGCCGACGTAGACGAGAGGCTTCGACAGGTGCCCGTAGAGGGTGTAGTACTCGTCGGCATGCTTGAGAATGACCGTCGTTCCGTAGCCCTCCTGCTCGCCGATGAAGAAGACCTTCCCTGCAGCGGCGGCGTGGACGATCGTTCCTGTGGGGACGTCGATATCGATCCCGTTATGGTGGTGGCGCATTCCAAGGACGGGGTGCACCCGCCAGCCGAACTCGGAGACGACCTCCCCTTCGAGCGCCCAGATGAACCGAGTCCTTTGCCCGTGCGAGAAGCGGATCACGGTCTCCCACAGGGCGGTCGTCGCCCCCGGGATCAGGATCTCGTCGCCGGCGAAGATGCGCGATGGGTCGGTGATCCCATTTGCCACCGTGATCCGATCGATCGAGACGCCGTATGTCCTGGAGATATCGGTTAGGGTCTGTCCCTCCTTGATGAGGTGCAGGATCCCGTCGCGCGCGACCCGCAGTCTCTCTCCCGGCACGATCTCCCCTGCTGATAAGAGACGGTTGTCAGCCATGATCTGGGAGGTGGTTACCCCAAGTAGGGCGGCGATCCCAGCGAGTGTCTCCCCGTCGCTCACCGTGTGTGTGAGGATGCCGGGCCGCGTCTCCGCAGGGAGCTCCTCTGCAACGGGGGGTTCCTCAGACGGAGGTTCTTCTGTGGGGGGGAGGACCGTAGTGATGGGAGGGCTCACGGGGGCAGGAGTGGATGAGGTCGGTGATTGCGGAGTGGAACTGCAAGAACGCACCAAGATCGGTATGAGGATGATCCCCACAAGGATCAAGAGAGCGATCAGAACGCGATCTCTTCGAATCGGCTTCTGGCTAGTCACTGCTCATCAACTCGAGGAATTGTTCGTTATCCTTCGTCGCCTCCATCTTGCTCCTGATAAACTCCATGGCAGCCTGCGTATCATTTAGATTGCTCATCATCTTACGCAGTATCCACACGCGTTGCAATACCTTGGCCGGTAGGAGGAGTTCCTCCTTACGGGTCCCGCTCTGTTCGACATCGATTGCCGGATAGACTCGTTTGTTGGAGAGGTTGCGATCGAGGATCAGTTCCATATTACCGGTCCCTTTGAACTCCTCGAATACGACCTGGTCGAGCTTGCTCCCGGTATCGATAAGCGCGGTGGCGATGATCGTCAGGCTTCCCCCTTCCTCGATGTTTCTCGCCGCTCCGAAAAACTCCTTCGGTTTGTAGAGCGCGGTGGGGTCCATTCCACCGGAGAGGAGCTTCCCAGAAGAGGGGGCGGCTAGGTTGTAGGCGCGCGCCAGGCGGGTGATCGAGTCCATGAGGATCACCACATCGTATCCCGACTCCACCAGCCGTTTCGCCCGGTTGGTAACGATCTCGGCGATGCGGGTGTGGTGTCGCGGTTCCTGGTCGAAGGTCGCGGCGACGACCTCTCCATTCTCGATCGAACGGCTGAAGTCGGTGACCTCCTCCGGCCTCTCATCGACCAGGAGGACGAAGAGCTTTATATCGGGGTGGTTGGCATTGATCCCCCTGGCGATCTCCTTCAGGAGGGTCGTCTTTCCCGCTTTGGGAGGGGAGACGATCAGTCCGCGCTGTCCCTTTCCGATGGGGCAGAAGAGGTCGATGATCCTTGTGGAGATATCCGCGGGATCGTGCTCCAACCGGAGGTGTGTATTAGGGTGAAGCGGGGTCAGCTCGCTGAAGATCGGCCGATGGCGCGCTTCCTCTGAGGTCATCCCGCTGATATCTTCCAGCTTGAGGAGGGCAAAGTATCGCTCATCGTTCTTGGGAGCTCGGATCGGCCCTGAAAGGAGGTCCCCGTTTCGCAGGCCGAAGCGCTTGATCTGCGAAGGGGAAATATAGATATCGTTCTTGCTAGGGAGGCAGTTTCCGTTGCGCAGGAACCCGTAGCCATCGGGTAGGACCTCCAGGGGGCCGTCGCTGAACTGAAGGTCGTTTTCCTTGGCCAAGTGGACCATGATCGAGCGCAGGAGATCCTCCTTCCCGAGCTGTGCTCCATTCTTTATCTTCAAGTCCTTCGCGATCTTCTGCAGCGAGTCGATCTTCTCTGTACGTAAGTCTTTCAGTTCCATAGTTATATCACCTCAAATATGAATTCCTCGATAGATGATTAAGTATATGCTTACAAGGTAAGCGATCAGGATGAGGACAGCGTCGCCCCCCATCCCCAACACGCGGCGCTTCGAGCGGTAGACGATCGCGGTCGTCGCGATCACGGTTATCCCGATCCCCAGGCTCGCTAAGATTAACTGGTCTGTCCTCCCATCCTTTAAGGCAGCGAAGATGGAGCC
This sequence comes from Candidatus Bipolaricaulota bacterium, assembly GCA_030612565.1. Next base: position 2,764 of record JAUWNQ010000030.1, read on the forward strand.
GCGGCGGAAGGCGACGTCGGCGAAGAAGACGGTCAGGATATTGAACATGTTCGACCCGAACAGGTTCCCGACAATCATGTCGTAGGCTTTGATCTTGAGAGCTCCGATCGAGGTGGCAAGCTCGGGGAGCGAGGTGACGATCGCGACCAGGATCGCCCCCATGAAGGAGGCCGAAAGAGCGGTCTCCTCGACGATCGCCTTGCTCGCGTGGATGAGGAAGATCCCGGAGACGATGATCACCCCCCCGGAGAAACAGAACCCGACGATCGCCCGGCTGAGCCCCATCGTCTCCTTCGTTCCCTCAGCCTCTCCGCCGTCGTGCTTCTCTATGCGGTAGAGGAGGAAGACCCCGGCGACATAGGTGAACAGGATGATGAAACTGATCGGGTTCACCCCAAGGATCGCTGCGTTCGGGGCGACCGTGATCCCCAGCATGACGAGGACTGTCAGGATGATGGCGATCCCCCCGCTGGCAGCGTGATAGGGGTTGACCAGGCGCAGGAAGGGCCCCCGGCCGAGGAGGAAAATATCCATGACAGCGATGATGGCGATGTTGAACAGGTTGCTCCCCAGTGCGTTCCCTAGTGCGATATTGGGGACACCGATCGTGGCCCCGGTGACGGTCGTTGTCAACTCCGGGATCGAGGTGATCGTCGCCAGGAAGAGGAGGCCGATCCAGCCTTGTCCGATCCCGGTCCGCTTTCCCAGCGCCTCCCCAAAGGAGGCAAGCTTGATCCCAGCGAGGACGATCGCCGTTGAGGTAAGAAGAAACGTGATCCAGTGTACCATCATTCGGTTATTTGACTCCTCTACAGAACTTGTTGTGCAAATCTTTCTTACAGCTTGTCTTTAATCTCAAAACCTAGTTTCAACCATTTTACCGCCTCGGGGGGGTGTAGTATCTGGAGAAGGATTTACTACACCCCCCAGAGGCGTTGAGGAATTGAGAGATCGGGAGATTGGGAGGTTCAATCACTCGCTCGCTCAATCATTCAACCCTGCTCCCCCTCTCTCTGCGTGCTTGGGGGGTGTAGTAGCCGATTTGGGATTTACTACACACCCCGAGCGTTCTCGGCGGTGAAAGCTTCTGTTTCTCAAGGAAGAGAGGTTTGTACAACCGCCTCCAAAGTTACTTGCTTAAAGAGATTCGATTTTGTCGATACGGCGGGCGTGTCGCCCCCCGTCAAACGGAGTTGAAAACCATTTCTCCACGATCTTTTCTGCCATTCCCGTTCCGATCACCCTTGCTCCCAGGCAGAGGATGTTCGCGTCGTTGTGCCGCCGACTCAACTCGGCCGAGTACGGCTCTGTGCAGGCCGCCGCGCGGATCCCTTTCGTCTTCCCCGCGGCCATCGCCATTCCAATTCCCGTTCCGCAGATGAGGATTCCTTGTTCGACCTCGTCAGAGGCGACCGCGTTTGCCACCTTGTGGGCGATATCCGGATAGTCAACCGAGTCAGTAGAATCCGTCCCCATGTCGATGACCTCGTACCCCTTGAGAACAGAGTTGAGCAGTCTGCGCTTCAACCCCACCCCTGCGTGATCAGAACCGATTGCTACCTTCATGCTCTCAGACCTTCTTGAACAACCATTTGATCATATCCCCATACATCTTGAACCGTTCCCGGATACCGTTGGAAAAACCGCGCTTCTCTTCCTTGAGGACGTGCGTTACACCTTCCAGCTTCACCTTCTCCTTGCTCCAGCCTTCCTTCACCGCGAGTTTGGATAGGGCGAATTCAATCCCGTAGTTCATCTCATGGACATTTGCCTTCGCCCGCTCCCACAACCTCTTCGTCAACATCCGTTGACCAGAGGCGTACGGGTTGAACTTCTGGGCAAAATCGGTGCTCTTCCGTCCGTTGGCAAAGACACCGACGACCATATCGACACCAGTATCGGAGTACGTATGAATGAATTGCTCGATGTGTTTCTCCGTAAGCCCGACAAGGTCGGCATCGAGAAAGAGGAGAACATCGTTGCGTGCCCGCGTCACCCCCTCATCAAGGGCCTTTGCCTTCCCGCAATTTCCAGGCAGGCTAACAACCTGCACCGGAAACCGCCGCGCAACATCTGCTGTCCCGTCGTCCGATCCATCATCGACGACGATCACCTCATCGACAGCAGAGCAAGCGACAAGAGGCTTTAGGACAGCCCCGATCCGAGAAGCTTCGTTATATGCAGGTACCACCACGGAAACATTCATAAGTTCAGGATTAGGACGGATAAATCAAGGATATCACTCACTTTGTTAGTGTTAGAAGGATTCTACCCTTTCTCACGCGGGAAGTCAATCTTTCTTTGCTCTTCACGAGTGGGGGGAACTCTCTCCGTTGAATGGGGAAACCACCCCTTGTTGGCGCGGCGCAGGTGCAGGCACGCTTGTTGGACTCGTTCATCCGCCGTGGTGATCGATACGCGGATGTACCCTTCCCCGCCTGGACCGAAGAACGAACCCGGGGTAACGGCCACTCCCGTCCTGTTCAGCAATGACAGGGCAAATCGCTCCGAGGTCCATCCGTCCGGCACCTTCGCCCACACGTACAGGGTGGCTGGCGGGATGTTGGCATCGATGCCGAACGCATGTAGGGCAGCGACAATGCTCGTCAACCGTCTGTGATAGATTGCGTTGCGGGCAGCGATCCACTGCTGATCAATACTGAAGGCGCGAACAGCCGCCTCCTGCAGTGGGAGGAAGATCCCCGAGTCGATGTTCGACTTGAGCAGCGCCAACAGCTTAAGGGAAGCGGCGTTCCCCACGGCCATTCCGACTCGCCATCCAGCCATGTTAAACGTCTTGGACAGGGAGTTGAACTCCACCGCCACTTCTTTTGCTCCGGAGACCTGCAGGATGCTGGGGGCGGTGTAATCGTCGTAAGTGACGTCGCTGTACGGGGCGTCGTGACAGAGGAGAATCTCATGTACACGGGCAAAACGCACTGCTCGTGCAAAAAATTCTCGATCTGCCGTGGCTCCGGTGGGGTTATTCGGGTAGTTGAGCCACATCAGGGTCGCCTGTTGAGCAACATCGGCGGGAATGGCATCGAGATCGGGGAGAAATCCCTGGCCTGCTCGTAACGGAACGCGATACACCTGCGCGCCGGCAAGGAGCGTCCCTATGGTGTACGGGGCGTAACCAGGATCGGGTATAAGAGCGACGTCGCCCTCATCGAGGAAGGATAAGGACATATTGATGATCCCTTCCTTCGACCCGAGGAGGGGGACGACTTCACTCTCTGGATCGAGGGTCACGTCGAACCGCCGCGCGTAGTAGTTGGCGATCGCCTCCCGCAGGGTGGCTATACCGCGGTAGCCAGGGTAGCCGTGGTGATCGAGGCGCTGCGCCGATCGGCAGAGGGCGTCGATGACCGGTTGCGGCGGGGGAAGGTCGGGATTACCCATGTCCAGTCGGATTACGTCCCTTCCTTCCTGTTGAACGCGCCTTACTTCCTGGTTCCAGCGGGCGAACGGATACGGGGGGATGGACGCCAGTCTCGCTGCTGGTTTCATCCTTTGTCCTCTTTGCGCACAGAAAGGATCTCCAAAAGCGCGGTCAGTCCCAGCAGGTAGCTTTGCCAGCCAAAACCTGAAATCTGCCCCACGCAGACCGGAGCGATGAGCGAGCGGTGGCGGAACGCCTCTCTCGCGTAGATGTTCGACAGGTGCACCTCCACCGCAGGCAGGTTCACCCCGGCGAGAGCATCCCGCAGGGCAACGCTAGTGTGGGTGAACGCCCCGGCATTGATCAGGATCCCGTCGGCCCAGTCGA
>JAUWNQ010000171.1 GCA_030612565.1 Candidatus Bipolaricaulota bacterium
CATCCCAAAAACCTTGCTATCCGACATACCATTCCTCCCAAGGAAACAGGGGTGGATTAATCCCACCCCCGTCACTTACTAGTTGATTTCGTGAAAATCCTGTGCAACCGGAGCGTTCACGCGTGCGTTACCCTTTGTAGCCGACCATCTCTTTCAAGTGATCGACGCTCTCAGGGTTCTGTAACGTGGTCAGGTCTCCGACCGCTTCGTTGCGGACCAGGGCCTTCAACACGCGGCGCATGATCTTTCCCGAACGGGTCTTCGGCACATCATCGACAAAGACGATCTCGTCCGGCCGCCCTGTCGGGCCGATGACCTTGGTGACGGTCCCCAGCAGTTCCTTGCGGATCTCGTCCGAGTGTGCGACCCCAGCCTTCAACAGGACGAACGCGACCGGGACTTCACCCTTCAGGTCGTGCGGGCGTGAGACGACGGCCACTTCGCTCACCTTGCTGTTCTGAGCGAGCGCGCTCTCCACTTCGGCGGTGGCGAGCCGGTGTCCGGCGACGTTCATCACGTCGTCGACGCGGCCGGTAATCCGGAAGTTACCCGTCTCATCCATCCGTGCGCCATCGCTGGTGAAGTAGTGCTCCGAGCCGTACTCGGTGAAGTACTGTGCCTTGAATCGCTCCATATCCCCGTAGATCCCGCGCGTCAGTGCCGGCGGGAACGGGCTTTGCATCGCAAGGTATCCGCCCTCGTTCGGCGGAAGCGGCGTGCCTCCGGAGTCGAGTATGCTGCCGGTGATACCGGGGAACGTTCTGCCGGCCACGGTGGGAATGAACGGGCCGATTCCAGGTAGGTTGTTCACCATGTTCGCCCCGGTCTCGGTCTGCCACCATGTGTCGATGATCGGGCAACGTCCGCCGCCGATCTTGTCGAAGTACCACATCCAGGCGTCGACGTTGATCGGCTCGCCGACCGTTCCGAGGAGCCGGAGAGAGGAGAGGTCGTACTTCGCCGGCCACTCGTCCCCCCACTTCAAGAACATGCGGATCGCGGTCGGTGCGGTGTAGAGCTGGGTTACCTTATGCTTCTCGATGATCGACCAGAAACGACCGTTATCCGGCGCGTCCGGCGAACCCTCGTACAGCAGGCTCGTCACCCCGTTCATCAGCGGCCCGTAGTTGATGTAGGTGTGCCCGGTGATCCAACCGACATCGGCGGTGCACCAGAAGATATCCCCCTCGTGGAGATCGAAGTTCCACTTCGCGGTGAGGTGGGATTGGACCGCGTATCCACCGGTCGTGTGCATGATCCCCTTCGGTTGACCGGTCGTCCCAGAGGTGTAGAGGAGGAATGCGAGGTCCTCGGAGTCCAGCTCCGCGGCCGGACAGTCATCCGACGCCCCTTCCATCAGCTCGTGGTACCATAGGTCGCGTCCGGCGGTCATCGGCGCGCTACCGTCGAGGCGCTTCACCACGATGAGCTTCTCCACCGGCGAGTTCTCCACGCCGGCGGCGGCGTTCTTCTTCAGGTCGATCGCCTTCCCACGGCGGTAGTAGCCGTCGGCGGTGATCACGACCTTGGCGTTGGCGTCGATCATGCGATCACGGAGGGAATCCGGGGAGAACGCGGAGAAGACGACGTTATGCGGGGCGCCGATACGGGCACAGGCCTGCATGGCAACGACCGCCTCAGGAATCATCGGCATGTAGATTCCAACCGGGTCGCCCTTCTTCACGCCGAGTCCCTTGAGGACGTTGGCGAACTTGGAGACGAGCCGGTGTAGCTCAGTATACGTCAGCTTAACCGCCTCTTCTTCCGTCGGTTCCGGCTCCCAGATGAGGGCGATCCGATCTCCCTTCCCCGCCGCGATGTGGCGGTCGAGGGAGTTGTAGGAAAGGTTGGTCTTCCCTCCAATAAACCACTTGTAGGCCTCAGGGGCGAACTCGTAAGTCTTATCCCAGTGCTTGAACCAGTGAAGGTCCTCGGCGTGTTTCGCCCAGAACCCCTCGGGATCAGCCTTTGCCTCGGCGTAGATCGACTCATCCCTTACCCACGCCTGCTCCTTCAAGGCCTCGTTCGGCCAGAAGACATTCTCCTTCTCCGGGTCTTTCTTAATCCATTTGATCGGTTCCGACACGGTCAAACCTCCTAACTCACAATCGTAGATTTTCGCAATTCTAGCCAAAGAGCGTGTTATCTGCAAAGCACAACATACTCGACCTTGTCTCTTGCGAGACACCCAACGAGTTTGCTGTTTCAAACGGCGAGAAACCCGAGAGAGGGAGATAGCCGATCTACGAGTCGATCCTCTCCCAATTGTTCAGATCGATCGCGAGGTGGACCCAGGAGCGGTCCTTCCGAAACCCGGCCGTGAGGGCGAGATCGGCGAGGCCTTCCTCATCGGAGGGGAGGGGGAGATGAGCCTCCTCCTTCTTCAGTCGGGAGTGCCACTTGCACCCCTCCGCGAGGCAGGGGAGGATCGCGTCCTCTCTGCGCGGGATAAGGAGCCGTGGGCGGATCTCCCCGACCCTCTGGTAAGGCTGGGTGATGAGGGTGCACGAGAGGACTCCTCTTGCCCCGTCGACGGCGGTGATCCGAGCGGTGCGGAACCCGATCATTCTTCTCAGGAAGCGGAT
>JAUWNQ010000092.1 GCA_030612565.1 Candidatus Bipolaricaulota bacterium
CCCGGTCAGCGTCCCCGGACCGAACTTCCCGATGAGCAGGCGGGCGAGGATCGGCCACAGGACGTGAAGCCCCGCGATCAACTGCCCGGCCCCGAACGGGACCCCGAACAGACGATTGATCAGGTTCCCGATGTAGCCAACGTAGGTTGAGAGGACTCCCCTGATCGACGCGAGGAGCGCCACGAGGACGATCTCGCGGATCTCTAAGAGTGGTCGTCTCTCTCTCGTCTTCGCGCTCATCGCATCTCCCTACTGGAGTTCGGCCTCGATCGAAGAGAGAAACTTCACGCTCCTGAGGCTCGTCCCCGCTGGGAAGAGGACGGAGTCGTCGTAGACGAAGCGCATGTACCCACTCTTTGCCGGATCGAGGAAGAGGCCGTCTCGCTTGAAGGCAACGATGAACCTGTCATCGTACGCGATAAGCTGCGAGGAGACCGATTGCGTGTACCCATCCTCTGCGACCAGGGTGATCGTATACCCGGATGAAGCCAAGGCAGCGTTGAAATCCTCGTCGCCGTAGTGGATCCCCTGCTCCGGCCCGGGAGCACGATCATCATCCACATAGGCAACGAGCCGCCACAAGGGAAGACCTGTGTAGGTATGAGTCTCCCCCTTGCTCGTCACGCTTACCGTAGAGGTGTGGCAGGGGCAGCCGACCCCGGCCTCAAGCTCGCCGCGGGAGAACGCCCGCGTGATCGCCCCGTGCATGAGAAGGGAGTAGTCCTCGTAGACCCCAAGGATATCGATCCGCGTTACCATCTTCGCCGAGATCGCCCCCTCGAAGCGCGGGTTATCCTCACCGGCCCGCACGACCCGCACCGGACCGGGATCGTAGGGCATGTAGGCCCCGTTCTCGGTGTACGCGCCGCTCCAGGTCCCTTCCGAACGATCGAGGAACATCCCTGCCTCGTAGTTCATCGAGTAGCCGTCCGCAGCGGTGACAAGGAGCGGCGTATCCACAGGGACGTTTCCGATCAGTGTCGCGATGGGAACACCGGTGTAGGTCGCTGTATAGTCCACACCGATCGTATTGGTGAACGTACCTTGGGCCGTCACGACATCGAGCTCTTCCAGGTCGGCGATCGTGTAGCTCATGCTCCTCTCCCCGGCGACCACGGTGAGGCTCCCGCCGGGTGTAAGGACAGTGCTCTCTCCGACGGGCGTTCGCTCGGGGAACGCCCCACCGTTGTAGTTCACGATCAAATAGGCGACGTCCTTCACCATCATGCCGGTGGTAGAGGGTCGGCCGGAGTAGTAGTGGGAGAGATCCTCCCCAAACGAACTCAACATGTCGTCGTTCGAGAACAGTTCGTCCTCGGGAAGGAAGACGAGGGTCGGCGCGCCTTCGGTCATGCTCTCTCCATCCTTCGTAAGGGCGAGGATTGCATCACCAGTCAAGGTGGTGCCGTAGAGAACCTCATAGATCTCCTTGTAGTAGCCATCCATTGCCTCCATTGCCATTCGATCGCCTGCGCTCACCACGCTGACCACGCTGAGGAAGTCGCGGATCAACGCGCCGAAATAGAGAATCGCATTGCCAGCAGGTGTCGATCCATAGAGCGTTTCATAGGGGATCTCCTTGTAGTAGCCATCCGTTCCCACCACGGCCAATCGATCGCCTGCGTTCATCCCGCCGACCACGCTGAGGAGGTCGCGGATCAGCGCGCCGGAATAAGTATGCGATTCCTTCCAATTCTCGTTATCCGCGTTGAAGACCGGGCCTTGGTAGGCGACTGTCCCTGTCACTGGCGAAGCAGTATCGAGTGCTAGCTCAACGACCTGTGTTCCCTTCTGCACGAGCACTGTGAGCCCAGTCTCCGCCAGAGCAATCGTGCTCAGTCCAACAATCAGCCCCAGCAGTACCGCTAATCCTACCTTGCTCTTCATCGTTACTCCTCCGTAATCGGTGATGTTCGAATCACCGTTGCCTGCACCAGGGCGAGGACCATTGTTCCCTCCACAAGGTGCATCGAATCGATCTTTTCAGTTGTATGCAGCGTATTTAACTCGAACCCTTGCCCGGCAAGGACAAGGTTCGTCACCTGCCCAAGCCGACGCGCCTTCTTTACCCTCATCGGAAATGCATTCTCCGCGCTGCAAGTGGTCGTGGGAGATCCCTCCGGCGCGATGAGGATCGCCTCCGGCGGAATCTCGATCGAGAGGGTCTCCGCGGTGGAGAAGGAGAGAACGGTCAATAGTTCCTTCCCCAGAGCGACCCGGCAGCGTGCGCCCTCCCTCTCCAGCACCCGTACGCAGAAGGTATTCTTGGAAAGGAGAGGAGATCCATCAGGTCGGTATGGCCGTACGTGTGGGTGGGTTTCCGCAACGTGCAGGCGCTCCGACCAAAGAAGGTGTTCCATCACCTCACGCGAGGTTCCCGCCGCCACCAACAGATCGACCATGTCAAGGTTCAAGAGGTCCGCTAGGATCCGGATCTCGCTCAACCCCGGGGCAGGTCGGCTCCCGTGCTCGATCCGCGAAAGACGGGTGAAGTCGATCCCCGTCTTGGCCGCTACCTCACGCAGGCTCAATCCGGCGTCAACCCTTGCTCTCTTGATCATCTCCCCGAAGCGGGCCTTTCCCATGGCGGGAGTGTAATCCCCTTGTTGACAAATGTCAACGCACAGGGATACCTCTCCTCGCACCGGGTACAATGTCGGACATGTCGCATGAGCAGATGAAGAAGAATCGAGAGAGGCTAACGCAGGGACCGATCGCCCGGTCCCTCCTCCTTCTTGCCTGGCCGATCATGCTCTCCAATCTCTTCCAGACCGTTTACAACCTTGTCGATACCCTTTGGCTAGGACGATTGGGAAAGGTAGCGGGCGCCGCTCCAACGATCGCATGGCCCCTCATCTTCCTCGTGATCTCGCTTGGTGCGGGGGTCACTATTGCTGGAACGGCCCTCGTTGCGCAGTATACCGGCGCCCGCCGCCACGAGGAGGCAAACCACGCTGCAGGACAGATCTTCACCTTTGCCGGAATCCTCGCTGTGCTCCTTGCCGCGGGCGGGGCCATGGCCGCGCGACCGCTGATGGTATTGATGGGGGCAGGGCCGGACCTTCTCGAACCCGCCGCGTCATATCTGCGTATCATCTATGCCGGTATCCCAGCGCTGTTCGGGTTATTCATCGTCACCGCACTCTTAAACGGGGTTGGGGACACGATCACTCCGATGAAACTGATGGGAGTCTCTGTCGTACTGAACATCCTCCTCGATCCACTATTCATCTTCGGCTGGGGACCGTTCCCTGCCTGGGGAATCGCCGGGGCGGCCGTGGCAACGATCATCTCCCGCGGAGTAGTCGCGCTCTATGGAATCTACCTCCTCTTCTCGGGGAGGATCGGGATCCATCTGCGTCCACATCACCTGCGCCTTCATTGGGGAACGATCAAGCACATCCTCGCGAGCGGCATTCCCGCATCCCTAGGTCAGACGGGAACAGCGCTCGGGTTCTCACTCATGACGGGAATCCTCGCCCGGTTCGGTACCGCGGTGGTGAGCGCGTTCGGGATCGGAAACCGAATTATCTCGATCATGATCATGCCAGCGATGGGCCTCGGCCAGGCGACTGCAACGATGGGCGGCCAGAACCTGGGGGCCAAGGAGACAAGACGAGCGGAGCAGTCTGCCTGGGCCGGGATAGGAATCTCGACGGTCTTCCTTGTTGCCGGCAGCATGGCGTTTTACTTCCTGCGGGACTCACTCTTTCTAATGTTCCTCGACGATCCCGAGGTGATCGCTCTAGGAGCA